>DAISJF010000187.1:0-4775 GCA_036821625.1 Rhodanobacteraceae bacterium | reverse complement strand
GTGCACAACGCCGGCGTCCACGACGACGCGCCGCTGGCCGGCATGCGCGAGGAGCAGTGGCGGCGCGTGATCGACGTGTCGCTCAACGGCTTTTTCCATGTCTGCCAGCCGCTGCTGCTGCCGATGGCACGCGAACGCTGGGGCCGCATCGTCGCGGTCTCGTCGGTCGCGGCCGTGCTCGGCAATCGCGGCCAGGTGAACTACGCCGCGGCCAAATCCGCGCTGCACGGCGCCGCAAGATCGCTCGCGCGCGAAATGGGCTCGCGCGGGATCACCGCGAACGTCGTCGCGCCCGGGCTCATCGAAGGACGCATGATGGGCGAGCGCTTCGACGAGACGCAGGTCAAGGCGCTGGTGCCCGCCGCACGTGTCGGAACGCCGGACGAGGTCGCGGCCGTCGTCGCGTTCCTCTGTTCGGACCGTGCGGGCTACGTCAACGGTCAGGTGATCGGCGTCAACGGCGGGATGGGCTGACCCCCGTCCTCGCACGCAGCGATCACGGATTTCAGGGCGTCGGAACGCCCAGCTGCTTGTTGGCCAGCGCCACTGCCTGCTCGCGATCCTCGCGCAGCGCCGGCAGCATGACGTCGGCATAGCGGCGGATGTCCGGATCGACGCTGGCGTTGCGTGCCTCTTCGTAGCGATCGATCATGCGGTCGTGATCGTCGATCACGTTGCGCACGTACTGCGCGTCGAAATCGCCGCCGCGATGGCGTGCGTGCAGGTCCGCGAGCTCGTTGTGGTCGTCGATATCGGTCTGGCGCGGCAGATCGACGTGCTTCTGCGCCGCCAGCATCTGCAGCGCCTGATCGGCCTTCATGTGCGCGGAGACGATACGGTCGGCCAGCGAATGGACGCCGGGGTTCGTTCCGTTCGAATCCGCAGCGTGCCCCATCGCGATCTGGGTGATGTTCGAAGTGTTCGCGTCGAGCAGAAAGTCGACGTCCGCGCGCGGCAGGTGGCCCGGCGGCACCTCCATCGCCTGCGGCATCTGCGCATCGGCACCGCCTGCGACCAGCGCGCCGAGCGCCGTCGCCATCGCAAACGGAAGAAATCGCGTGTCCATCGGAACCTCCTCGGATCGGCGCGATGCCGTGCTAGGCGCATCGCCACCGGTCCAACCTAGGCTCGAGGACCTTAACGCGCGCCGCGCGAACGGCCACCGCGGTCGGCTCCGATTCAGCCAATCGCCGACGGCGTATCGTCAGGCCGCAAGTCCGAACAGCGACGGCGACGGCGACTCATCGTCGCCGCCGGCCTCGCGTGCGTCGAGCCCGGGACACGCGCGACTCGCACGACGCCCGATCGCGCCCGCGAGTCGATGCATCAGCGCGACGTTGGCGCGCATCCGCTCGGCGAGCTCGGCCTCGCTGAGCGCGTCGTGCAGGCCGCGATTCATCGCGACGAACCAGTCGAGCTCGCGCTGATCGAGCATGACGGCTTCGTTGCGGTTGCGGCTTGCCGCATGCCAGGCGCGGAAAAAGCGCTGCATGCGGCGATTGAGCATCTGGGCCCGGTCGAGCTCGGTGCGCAGCGAGCCGAGCATCGCGAAGTCGGCGAGGCGATCCTGGAATACGAGCTGGCAGAGCACGCCCCAGTAATACGTGTAGTCCCAGATCACCTTGATCGGCATGACCTCGGCATCGCCGAACATCGGGTACTGATCGCGGTACAGCGTCAGCGTGTTCTCGTAGAACGACAGGTAGAACTGCTCGAACAGGCGCGCATACGGTGCGATCGGCTGACCGGCGCGGTCGAGCGCGATCAGCTCGCAGATGTACGTGTTGGCGATGCCGATGAAATCGCTGCCCGGCGAATAGAACGGATCGAGGAACACGCCGGCGTCGCCGGTGAGCGCCCAGCGATCGCCCGAAAACACCCGCTTGGAGCCGTGCGAAAAGCCGCGCAGGAACAAAAAATCCATCAGCTTGTCGCGCCGCGCGGCGCATTCGCGCGCGATCGCGGGCTGGTGCGCGCCGAACCAGTCGAGAGAGCGCTCGAACGTGTTCATCGTCTCGAGCGGATGCATCTTCGCGTCGCAGACGATGCCGACCGAATGCGCGCCGGAGCCGAGCGGAATCAGCCACGCCCAGTAGCCGGGCCCGCACAGGTGATTCGTCGAGCGCCAGCGCTCGCGCGGCGTGCAGCGCGATTGCCATCCGGCGTCCTCGCACCACGCATCGAGATCGAGCCGGTCGGCAAGACGGAACCAGATCGCGTTCGCGTCGTGCCCGTTCGCTTCGGCGAGGCCGAGTCGGCGCTTGACGAGCCCGGCCCGGCCGGCCGCGTCGACGAGCCAGCGCGCCTGCAGCGTCTCGGCGGCGCCTTCGTGCTCGATGTGCACGACATGGCGCTCGCCGTCACGCGCGATGTCGAAGCTGCGAACGGTCGTGCCGTCGCGGAAATCGATGCCGTTGCGGCGCGCTTCTTCGCCGAGGAAGTTCTCGAACAGTCCGCGGTCGATCTGCCAGGTCGGCGTCGGCATCACGCGGCGCACGCCGAGCTCGGTCACGTTCTCAAGATCGCTGCGGCCTTCGCAGAAAAAGAAACGGAAGCCGAACTTGCGGATGTGCGCGCTGTCGAGGTGCTCGCGCAGGCCGAGCACGCTCGAAAAATAGTGCGCGCCGATCTCGACGGTCGACTCGCCGACCTTGTGTGCGGCCGGCGGCACCGGATGCGCGCGGCGCTCGACGACGACGATGTCGAGATCCGCGAAGCGGCGGCGCAGCTGCAGCGCCAGCGTGAGGCCGGCCAGGCCGCCGCCGAGGATCACCACATCGCGCAGGCCCGGCTTCGACATCTTGCGTGGCTCCGCAGGAAGGCATTCATTGTGCACGCATTCGCGCGCACGCGCCCGTGGCGATCAGAATGGCTCGCGGCCTTCGATCGCGTCGGTCGCTGCGGTGCCGCGCGCGAACCATGTCAGCATCGGCGTCGCCATCAGCGTCGTCACGATCGCCATCACCATCAGCATCGTGAAGATCTCGAAGCCGATCACGCCGGCATCGAGGCCGACCTTCATCACGATCAGCTCCATCAGCCCGCGCGCGTTCATCAGCGAGCCGACCGCGCCTGCTTCGCGCCAGCCGAGCCCGGCGATGCGCGCGCCGCCGCCGGCGCCGAGGATCTTGCCGGCCACCGCGGCGGCGAGGATCAGGAGCAACGCGGGCAGGCCCGTGCCGGTGAATGCGTCGGTCGTCGTGCTGAGACCGGCAAGCGCGAAGAAAACCGGCATCAGCACCAGGACCGCGACGTGCTCGATGCGCTCGATCAGCGTCGCCAGAAGACGATCGTCGCGCGGCAGGCACACGCCGAACAGGAACGCGCCGAACACCGGGTGCAGGCCGAGCCATTCGGTCGCTGCAGCCATCACGCACGTGCCGATCACGAGCACGCTCAACACCGCGCCGCCGGGACGGCCGTCGGCGGCGTGCCGCGCGAGCAGCTTCGCGATCAACGGACGCAAACCGCCGAAGCCGACCGCGGCCATTGCGAAGAGACCGACCACGCAGCGCACGAACTCGCCCCAGCCGCCGTGTGCGCTGATCAGCGCGACGACCAGCGCCAGCATGATCCACACGAATGCATCGGCGATCGCCGCGGAGGCGAGCGCGAGCTGTCCGAGCGGGCTTTTCGTGAGCGCGCGTTCCTTGAGGATGCGCGCCATGACCGGAAACGCCGTGATCGCCATCGACGCGGCCATGAACAGCGCGAACGGCCAGAATGCGACACCCGCCGGCGCGAAACGCGCGTGCAGCGCGGGCGCGATCGCAAGCCCGAGCAGCATCGGCAGCAGCACACCGAGCGAGCCGACCCAGCCGGCCGCGACGAACCGCTCGCGCGCGCCAGCGGGCGCACGCAGCTCGGCGCCGACCACGAACATGAAAAGCACGAGACCGACCTGGCTCAGACCTTCGAGCGCGGCCAGCTTCTCGCGCGGGAACACCCACGCGTTCGCCTCGGGCGCGAGCGCGCCGAAGACGAGCGGGCCAAGCACGATGCCGGCCATCATCTCGCCGATCACCGGCGGCTGACCGAGACGTCCGAGCACGAGCGCGAGCACGCGCGCGGTCGCGAGGATCACCGCGAGCTGCAGGAGGAGGTGGGGGATGTGGGACATGCGTGTCGCGCCTCCTTTCCCGGCTCCAAGAGACGGGAGCCGGAAACCGGTAGCCGGTAACCGGAGAGCGAGCCTTTTCTTTCCGGCTGACGGTTACCGGCTACCGGCTCTCCTCCGCCTCCGGATCGTAAATCACCGGCCGCGTCCCATGCGACTTGCGATAGCTCTCGACGATATGCCCATACGCCGCGATCCGCTTCATCGTGTACCAGGTGATGCGCGAGACATCGCGGACCGGCCGGAAGTGGCTCACGCGGAACTCGCCCTGATAGCGCGATTCGATCGGTACCGAAACGACGCCGATGTGCTTTTCGCGCACGGCCGCGATCAGCACGGCTGTCTCGAACACGAAATCGTCCGCGGCGAGGTCCGCGAGGTCGAGCACGGCCGAGGGGTAGTAGCGCTGTCCGCTTTGCGTGTCGGCAACCGGAATGCCGCAGCCCCAGGAGATGCCCCAGTCCGCGACCGCATTGGCGCGACGACGTCCGGCCGGCTGGTTTTCCCGGTTGCGTATGCGCGCGCCGATCACGAGATGACCCGGATAGCGCCGCGCCGCTTCGAGCATGCGCGGAATGTCGGTGGCGAGGTGCTGGCCGTCGCCGTCCATCGTGACGACGGCGTCGAAGCCGAGCGCTCGCGCCTTGCGGAAACCGTC
>DAISJF010000186.1:0-4802 GCA_036821625.1 Rhodanobacteraceae bacterium | reverse complement strand
CCGCGCAGGAAGCCGAAGCCGTCCTGCAGGATCTCGAGCACGCCTTCGCCGTAGATGCCGCCGCCGGCGCGTGCGTGCGCTTTCAGGATCAGGAAGACGATGTCCTGCTTGCGCGCGCGCGCGACGCCTTCCTGGATGCCGAGGTTTTCGGCGAGCGCGAGCAGGTCCGAAGCGGACTTGCGCTTGAGCTCGTTGAGATCGATCAGCGGACCGTCGCCGCCGCCGTTCTTGGACTCGTCGTATTCCTCGTCGTTCTGCTGGTAGTTCTGCTGATAGTGATGGCGGTTGCCGCGCCGGTCGCGACGACCGCGGCGGCCCTGACCCTGCCCCTGCTGCTGGCCGCCTTGCGGCCCCTGCTGCTGTTGCTGGACGGGCATGCCGGCGGATTCGCCGCCGTCGTTGCGCGCGTCGGGCGCGGCAGCATCCTGCATCGGAGCGGATTCGGAGGCGACACGCTGCGGGCGTTTGGAACGGCCTTCGGCCACGGCGTCGCCGCCGTTTTCAGTATTTTCGTTTTCGGACACGGGCAAACCTCACTGGGCGCCGTTGCGGTGAAGCTGGAGGGAAAAAGGGAGTGGGGTATGAAACCGAGGGCGGAGCGGAGTCGCTCCAGGCGCTGACCTAACTTAGCACCGCGCCCCGCGCGCGTCTACAGTGGCTGGAACGAGGTTTCGTTCCGGTTCGGGCGAAAGTGCCCGGAATCTCTGCTGGCGATGCGTCCCGCGCCAACATCAGTGCGGGCGCATCGGGGTATTTCAAGTTCGTTGACGCGCGCAATGATGAACGCGCCGTGTTCAGCTGCCGGCCTGGCTGCTCGCGCCGGTGACGATGGCTTTGTCGATCATCTGCGTCAGCTGGGTTCTGCTGACGGCACCGATCTGCGTCGCCTGAACCTTGCCGTCCTTGAAGATCATCAAGGTCGGGATGCCGCGCACGTTGTAGTTGCGCGGCGTCTTCTGATTGTGGTCGATGTTGATCTTGGCGACCTTGAGCCGGCCCTGATAGCTGGCCGCGAGGTCGTCGAGGATCGGCGCGATCATCTTGCACGGCCCGCACCATTCGGCCCAGAAATCGACCAGGACCGGATCGGAGGACTTCAGAACCTTGTCCTCGAACTGATCGTCGGTAACGTGTGCAATATGTTCGCTCACGGGGTTTCTCCAGAGATCCACGATGGTTCGCTAAAGCGGTTCACGAAAGGCGGCCCGGCGCGCGCCGATGACGCGCTTCGGCTACACTGAGCCGGCTGCAACGGCGCCGAAGGGGAAGTACGGGGTAGTGCGAGAAGCACGTCCCATTTCAGCCGAATCGGCCTGAGCGCGCAAGTTGGGGCCGCCGCGACGACTTGCAAGAGCGCGGGGACGCGCGTTGCAAGTGGGCGGTCCCGCCACAAAATAGCTCGATGCCAACCTCCGATTTTTCATAGCCAAGGACTTTCCAGCGATCCTGCGCCGCTGCGCATGCAGCTACCGACCGGCCGACCGCGCCAACGCGCTGCGCTGAAGAGACCGGAGGTCCGCAGACGTTCATTCATTCATGTCCCAGCAACCGCTCACCGACGTTTTTTTCGACAGTTTCGATCTGCATCCGAATCTCCTGTCCGGCGTGCACGCCGCAGGGTTCGTGCGCTGCACGCCGATCCAGGCGCTGACGCTGCCCGTCGCGCTCGCCGGACGCGATGTCGCAGGCCAGGCGCAGACCGGCACCGGCAAGACCGCTGCGTTCCTTGTCGCCGTGCTGAACCGGCTGCTGACGCAGCCCGCCATGCCGGACCGCAAGCTGACCGATCCGCGCGCCGTGATCCTCGCGCCGACGCGCGAGCTTGCGATCCAGATCGACAAGGACTTCCGCAACATCGGCCGCGACACCGGGCTGCGCTCCGCGCTGATCTACGGCGGCGTCGATTACGAGAAACAGCGCGACACGCTGCGCGCCGGCTGCGATCTGATCATCGCGACGCCGGGCCGCCTGATCGACTACCTGAAGCAGCACGTGTTCTCGTTCCGCGGCGTCGAGGCTGTCGTGATCGACGAGGCCGATCGCATGTTCGATCTCGGCTTCATCAAGGACATCCGCTTCCTGCTGCGCCGCATGCCGCCACGCGAGCAGCGTCAGGGCATGCTGTTCTCGGCGACGTTGTCGTACCGCGTGCTCGAGCTTGCCTACGAGCACATGAACAATCCGGAGAAGGTGACCGCCGAAACCGAAACCGTGACCGCTTCGCGCGTGCGCCAGGTCGTCTACTTCCCTGCCAAGGAAGAAAAGCTCCCGCTTCTGATCGGTCTCCTCTCGCGCATCGACGCGCATCGCAGCATGGTCTTCGTCAACACGAAGATCGCCGCCGAGAAGATCACGCGCGCGCTCGAGCACCAGGGTTTCACGGTCGCGACGCTGTCGGGCGACGTGCCGCAGGCGAAACGCGAGCGGCTGCTCGGCAAGTTCCAGCGCGGCGAGATCGAGCTGCTCGTCGCAACCGACGTGGCTGCACGCGGCCTGCATATCCCGAACGTCTCGCACGTCTTCAACTACGATCTGCCGCACGACGCCGAGGACTACGTGCACCGGATCGGTCGCACCGCGCGTCTGGGCGCGGAAGGCGACGCGATCAGTTTCGCCTGCGATCTCTACGCGATGGGATTGCCGGACATCGAGGCGTTCATCGAACAGAAGATTCCGGTCGAGCGCATCGATCCCGCCGTGCTGGTCGCGCCGCCTCGGCGTCCGCGCGCGCTCCCCACTGTGGCCGAGGACGACGCGGCCGACGACGCACGCAACACGGCCGGCCCGCAGGCCGGTCACGCCCAGGATGGCCGTCGGCCGGGCTCGCGGCGCGGCAAGCACGGCGAGCGCGGTCCTCGCGAGCACGCTCGTCCGCCGGCCAGGCCGGCAGTGGAACGCGTCACCCACGCGGCAGCTCCGACTTCGCGGCCGGCCGGCGCGACTCCCGAGAGATCGCCGGTCGACCCGTCCCGGCCCAAGCGCCGCCGACGTGGCGGCCGCGGTCGCGGCAGGCGCCGCGAGGGCGGTGAAGCCGCAGCGCCGACGACGACCGCCGAGTCCGGCGGCGCATCGCGGACCGAGCCCCAGCGCGACCGCAAGCCGCCGCGCGAGCGCCCGCCGCGCAACGAGTCAGCGGACACGCCTCGAGCCAGCGGACCGGCTCCCGAGCCCGCGCGTCCCGGCCCGGGCCTGTTCCAGCGCATCGCCCGGTTGTTCAGCCCGCGCTGATCCGCCGTACCTCAAGCAAGTTGTGACGCGGTCGCGGCATTTCGCTGGCCGCCCTCACTTTTTTGCGCACGGAACGGGGCACTTTTGTCGCCGCGTTTGCTACGCTTCGCGCTGATCGAGGGACACAGGGGGCGGGGCAGGTGCCGAGCGGGTTTGCCAACATCGATCGCCGCGCGTTCGAGCAGGCCGCACTGGCCAGCAACGTGGTCCTCGGCGCGCTTGCGGTCTGGCTGCTGGCCAGGCTCATCGGGTTGATGCTGCCGCGCGGCGACATCGCGCTCGGCGGCGCCGCACCGCAGGTCGGCGATGCCGGTCCGGCGCCGGCGCATTCCATCGCGAAGTGGCATCTGTTCGGGAACACGCCGCTCGCGGCCGCGGGTACCGGGGGGGCGGGCGCGCTCGCGATGATCCTGCGCGGCACGCTCGCCGATCGCGATCCGGCCGCCGGCATTGCCGTGATCGGCGCCGGCGATCGCGGCGAGCTGGCGTTTCGCGCCGGCGAGGAAATCGCGCCGGGCGTCAAGCTGGCCCGCGTCTATCCGGATCACGTGGTCGTGCTGCGCGACGGCGTCGAGGAAACGCTCAAGCTGACGCGCGACGAAAACCTGATGCCCGCCAACATCGTCCGCACGCCGACGAATCAGCCCGGGCGCGCCGGCAACACGACGAATACGACGTATGCGCCGGCGAGCGCCGGTTCGAGCTCGGGCGGCGCGACGGCGACTCGCGCGCCGGCCGACTGGCAGCAAACGGTCGACCGCCTGCGCCAGAACCCCGACGAGCTGGCGCGTCGCGTGCCGATCGAGCCGGTGCTCGACAGTGGCCATCTCACCGGCGTGCGCGTGTCGGCGGGCGCTGACGCGACGTTGCTGAGTCGCATTGGCCTGCGCGCAGGCGACGTCGTCACCGCCATCAACGGCGCGCCGGTCAATTCGATCGCGCGCGGCGAGCAGATCGTCGACAGCCTGCGCACCGCGTCGAGCGCGCGTGTGACCGTAGTGCGCGACGGCAAGCCCACCGACATCACGATCAGCCTCAAATGAGAAACCTGCGGCGAAAACAGCCGCGAGAGACGGGCACGCGCCCGCGAGAACGATGAACGCGCAAACCCGCACAGGATTTTTCCGATGACGCGTCTGCGATCCGCACCTGCCCTCGTCTGGATCGGGATCGCGCTGCTGACGCTCGCGCCGCCCGCGCTCGCGCAATCGCAGCCTGCGCCGCCGTCGCCGACCACATTGCCGCCGGGCCACGAAGTCACCGCGGACGGAAGACACACGCTCAACATGAAGGATGCCGACATCCAGGCGCTGATCGCGACGGTCAGCGAGATCACCGGCAAGAACTTCATCGTCGGCCCCAACGTGCAGGGCAAGGTCACGGTGGTCTCGGCCAAGCCGATGAAACCGGACGAGATCTACGATGTTTTCCTGTCCGTGCTGCGCGTGCACGGCTTCGCGGCGGTGCAGGCCGGCAGCATGGTCAAGATCGTGCCGGAGGCGATGGCGCAGCAGGATGGCTCGGCCGGCGTCGACGGCGCGCGCCCCCATTCGGCGGACGAGCTGATCACGCAG
>DAISJF010000185.1:0-4805 GCA_036821625.1 Rhodanobacteraceae bacterium | reverse complement strand
GTCACGGTGCTTGATCAGGAGCCACGTCTTCGCGTCCTTCGTGCGCACCAGCGCAAACGAGCCCTTCAGCTTCTCGCCGCGCAGCAGAAAGCTGAGCTTGCCTTTTGCAAGGCCGTCGCGAACCTGCCGCTCCGCCTCGGCGCGATCGTGGAACCAGGTGCCGTCCTCGTCCGGGCTGTACACGCCGCAATCCCAGACGATGACTTCGCCGGCGCCGTACTGGCCCTGCGGTATCACGCCTTCGAACGAGCCGTAGTCGTACGGGTGATCCTCGGTCAGCACGGCGAGGCGCTTGTCGTTGCGATCGAGCGACGGGCCTTTCGGCACCGCCCAGGATTTGAGAACGCCATCGCACTCGAGCCGGAAGTCGTAATGCAGGCGGCGCGCCGAGTGTTGCTGCACGACGAACAGGAGCGGACCTTCGCCACCGTCGGCGACCTTCGGTCCCGGCTCGGGCGTGACATCGAAGGCCCGCTTCGCCGTATATTCGCTGAGCTTGCTTTTGCCCGCTTTCGCCATGCGTTCGATTCTAGAAGCTCGGACTTGAAGGCAGTGACATCCACGCGACTCATCGCCGGCGCGAGCGGCTACTCGTACAAGGAGTGGCAGGGCAGCTTCTATCCGGAGAAGATCAAGCCCGACGCGATGTTGGCGTGGTATGCCGAACGCCTGCCGACCGTCGAGATCAACAACACGTTTTACCAGATGCCGAAGGCCGCCGTGCTGGAAACGTGGTCGAACGCGACGCCGGAGACGTTTCGCTTCGCGATCAAGGCCTCGCGCCGCATCACGCACGACGCGCGCCTCAAGCCCGAGGACGCGGCCGGTTCGCTCGAGTACCTCTATCGCAACCTGGCCTCGCTCGGAACCAAGCGCGGACCCGTGCTGTTCCAGCTGCCGCCGTTTCTGAAGAAGGATCTGGCGCGATTGAGCGGATTTCTGGCCCTTTTGCCCGAAGGACATCGCGCCGCGTTCGAGTTCCGCAACGAAAGCTGGTTCGCCGACGATGTCTACGATGCGCTCCGGCAGGCCGGCGCCTCGCTGTGCCTGTCCGAGCGCGAGGACAACGCGCCGCCGCCGCTCGTCGAGACCGCGCCGTTCGGCTACATCCGGCTGAGGCTCGAAGAATATGCCGAAGACGATCTCAAACGATGGGCGGAGCGGCTCATGGCGACGGCCTGGCGAGAGATCTATGTCTACTTCATGCACGAGCCGACCGCGCCGACCTATGCGACGTCGCTGCTGCAATTTGCAAGTCGGTAGGCGACGCGCATGACCGGACGCGATGTCTCGATCGCGGTCGGCGATTCGCGGCGCGTTTCGGGCCTGCTGGTGGCGCCGACGCACCCGCGCGCGTGCTACGTGCTCGCGCACGGCGCAGGCGCCGGCATGCGCCATCCGTTCCTGGCGGCCGTTGCGAACGCTCTCGCAGAACGCGATGTCGCAACGCTGCGCTACCAGTTTCCGTACATGGAGCAGGGCTCCCGGCGGCCCGACGCACCCGCGCTCGCGCAGGCGACCGTGCGTGCGGCCGTCGCGGAAGCGGCCCGGCTGCTGCCGGGGACTGCGCTCGTCGCGGGCGGAAAATCGTTCGGCGGGCGCATGACCTCGCAGGCCGAAGCGGCGCATCCGATGGATCGCGTGCGCGGGCTCGTGTTCCTCGGTTTCCCGCTGCATCCGGCCGGAAGACCGTCGGACGAGCGTGCCGCGCACCTGTTCGATGTGCGCATTCCGATGCTGTTCCTGCAAGGCACGCGCGACGACCTTGCCGATCCCGGTCTCCTGCAGCCGCTGGTCGAGAAACTCGGCACGCGCGCGACGCTTCTCCTCTTCGCCGATGCCGATCACTCGTTCCACGTGCCCGCGCGCAGCGGGCGAACCGATGCAGAAGTCGTCGCCGAGATCGTCGATGCGATCGCGGCGTGGATCGGCAATGTCGGGAGACCGGACCGACCGGCGTAGCCCCAAGGGTGGCTCGACCGACTGAGGGAGCGAAGCTGAACACCCCGGTATCAACGCGGCGGGCGAACAGCGCCTCGCGCGGCAAGCACTGCTTTGGACAAGCCCACGAGCCCGGCAGGCCTCGCATCCCAATTGTCGATCCGCGATCACGCAGGCGATACTTCGCCCATCCGCGCACGAAGATTTGAAGAGGCGGCAATGACCCGAATCCTGGCGCTCATGATTGGCCTGCTGGCCGCGACGACCGCACAAGCGATGAAGGGCGATGAGTTCGCCCGCCTGCTCGACGCATTCCACCGCGTCAGCGCCACGAAGAGCCCGACCCGCGAGGACGAGCTGGCCGCGAGCGCTTTCACGGGCTATGTCCGCGGCGTCGAGGATTCGATGAACGGCGTGCGGTTCTGCATTACCGCGAATGCATCATCCGCGGAGCAGGTCGCGCACATCACGAAGTACCTGAAGGCGCATCCCGAGGAATTGCACAACGGCGCGACGACGCTGATCGTGCAGGCTCTTCAGCCGGCGTACCCGTGCGGCGGGCAGTGACCCAGCCCGGACCCCACCTGAACGGCCGCGCCGTCCGTTGGGGGATTTTCCCCTGGCTTCCCCGGATGCGCTTGACGATCCATCGACGCGGGTCCGGCAAGACTCATGCATGGATTTCGAGAGCCTCACGTTCGACCAGAAGATCGCGGTCCACGAGCTGGAAATCCGCGCGCTTCGCCAGGAAGTCGATTGCCTCGACGAGCTGATCGTTGCGCTGATCGATCTCCTGTCGAAACCGAGCGGCTCGGCCGAGTTTGCGCACCAGCTGAAAATGATCCAGGCACAACGGGACGCCATCCGGCAGCGCCGCGCGGCGCGCCGCGACGGGTAGCGGCCGCGGACCTCGCCGGGAGGCGATGGTCGTATGCTTGGGACATGCAATCCGCGCGAGCGGCGGCCGGTCCTATGCGGCCGATCGACGACTTGCATCCGAGGGGAGACATCGATGAACCCGACCGCCAGGCCCGCGCTGCGGCTGTGGACCGCGCTGACTGCGCGTCTCGACGGCACCGGCGAGACGATTCCGCCGCTGATACTGCGTCTGATCATGGGCTGGGAGTTCTGGGAATCGGGGCTCGAAAAGCTGCACGGAGAGAACTGGTTCACCGACATCCAGACGCGCTTTCCGTTTCCGTTCGACGTGATTCCGACGAGCATCAGCTGGGGCATCGCGACCTGGGCCGAACTGATCGGCGCGATCATGCTGTGGCTCGGTCTGGGCACGCGCGTGTTCGCTTTCGTGCTGCTGTTCCTGACCTTCGTCGCGACGGCCGCTGTGCACTGGCCGAGCATGCTGACGATGTGGAGCGATCTTGCGAAAGGCTATGCGATCACGGACATGGGCCACGGCAATTTCAAGCTGCCGCTCCTGTTCTGCGTGATGCTGTTGCCGCTCATCTTCGGCGGCGCGGGACGGTTGAGCCTGGATCATCTGATCGGGACGCGAATCGGCCTCACGGCGCCGGCGCCCCTGCACGATCCGTTCGGATGGGCGATCGCGGCGATGCTGTTCGCGCTTCCATTCCTGATGCTGATTCCGATCCTCGGCCTCGCATTGCTCGTCGCGGCCATCGGCTTGGCGATCGCGGCCAGCAGGCAGCAGCGACAGGGTGCTCGGCCCTAGCGGAGGCCGGCTGCCGGTAAGGGCGGCCGCGGCAGATGTGCCCGTCGTGACGCAGAGATTGCCGATGGGCAGATGACGAGGGCAGCTCCTGGACAGGGCCATGTCGTGGGCTCTCCTGGAGCATCGCTATTCTGCGAACTCCGAGTCGATGCACGCGGCGTCGAAAACGCCGAGATCCGACGCCGGCTCCAGCAGGCGCCAGCAGTAGTGGCGGTGTGTTAATTCAGGTGAATGCCAGCTATCGCTGCGATCCCGACGGATGCGAAACATTCAGCCGCGATCGTCCAGCCTCGGGCGGACACTGACGCACGTCATCGGTGACGAGGCGCGCGGTGTTCCCTAGGGCAACGAGGAGAAACCCATGAGCATGCGTCACACACTCCTGAGCGCCACGATCATGACCCTGGCTTGTGCGGCAGCGGTTCCGGCGTTGGCGCAAGAGACCGAGCAGACGCAGACGACCACGACCACGGTGACGAAGACGGTTCCGCACGAGTACATCTACTACGGCGACCACGACATCTACTTCGCGCCGGCCACGAAGACGTATTACTGGCAGGAAGGCAACACCTGGCGTTCGGGCATCGAGCTTCCGCCCGCGAGCCGCGAGTACATCCGTTCGGGCGGCGTCAAGATCGAGCTCGATACGGACAAGCCGTACGAGCGCAACGACTGGGTGATCGAGCATTATCGTCATCATCACGATAACGATGACAATTGATGCGCTTGAATCGCAGCGGCGCTGCGATTCGGTTTGATTCGCCACGCAATAGATCAATGGACGATGTGCCAGGGACGGCATTGCGTGGCGAGCGGTGAAGCGCTCGTCGTTGCTTCGGCGAATCGCAAAAGAAAACCCCGCTTTCGCGGGGTTTTCGTGCATCGAAGTCATCGGATGCAGAACTGGTGGAGGCGGCGGGAATTGAACCCGCGTCCGAAGGCGCTACGTCCCCGGCGCTACATGCTTAGCGCGCCGTTAGAGTCTCATCCTGCGGCAACACGGCGTGCAAAGCGCACCGCAGGACCAGCCCGTTTTGATTTGGCGGCGGACCGACGGACGGCAATCCACCGCGATCCCGTGATAGTGACCCTACATCCACGAGCACAGGCACAAGTGGGTTCGGGGCTTAGGCCTTAAGCGGCCAGAGCGTAGACGTCGTCGTTGGCGTCTGAG
>DAISJF010000184.1:0-4849 GCA_036821625.1 Rhodanobacteraceae bacterium | reverse complement strand
CGGCGTCGAGCTCGCCGATCCCTTTCCGCGCATGACCTACGCCGAGGCGATGCGCCGCTTCGGCTCGGACAAACCCGACCTGCGCATTGCGCTCGAGCTCGTCGACGTCGCAGAGATCGTGAAGAACGCGGAATTCAAGGTGTTTGCCGAGGCCGCGAACCGAGCGGACGGCCGCGTCGCGGCGCTGCGTGTTGCCGGCGGCGCCGATCTCACGCGCAAGCAGATCGACGATCTCGGCGCCTACGTCGCCAAGCACGGCGCCAAGGGCCTGGCCTGGATCCGCGTGGACGATCGCGCGAAAGGCCGCGACGGGCTCAATTCGCCGATCGCCAAGTTCCTCGACGACGCGACGCTCGCGAAGCTGCTCGACGCCGTCGGCGCGCAAAGCGGCGACATGGTCTTCTTCGGCGCCGGCGCGTACAAGGCGGTTTCCGATTTCATGGGCGCGCTGCGCGTCAAGATCGCGCGTGATCGCGGGCTCGTGGCCAATACCTGGGCGCCGCTCTGGGTCGTCGACTTCCCGATGTTCGAGTACGACGCCGACGCGAAGCGCCACGTCGCGCTGCATCACCCGTTCACGGCGCCGAAGATCGACGACGTCGCCGATCTTCTGGCCAACGCGATGATCGCAGTCTCGCGCGGCTACGACATGGTGCTCAACGGCAACGAGATCGGCGGCGGCTCGATCCGCATTCATCGTCCCGAAATGCAGAGCGCCGTGTTCGAGCTGCTCGGCATCGGCGCCGAGGAAGCGCAGGCGAAGTTCGGGTTTCTTCTCGAAGCGCTCAAGCACGGCGCGCCGCCGCACGGCGGCATTGCGTTCGGCATCGACCGTATCGCGGCGCTGATGGCGGGCACCGAATCGATCCGCGACGTGATCGCGTTTCCGAAGACCACGACCGCGCAGGACCTCATGACCGCCGCGCCGTCTCTCGTCGCCGATGCGCAGCTCGCCGAGCTGCACGTGCGCGTAGTGCCTCCGGCAAAGAGCTGAAACGGCGATGCCAGCTGCACGCAAGATCAATCGCCCGCGCTCGCGCGCGCGGCCCGGCATGCGCGCATCGCAACGCGCGTACAATGCGGGCATGACCGAGCACGTGATCCTTCTGCACGGCGTGTGGATGCGCGGGCTCACCCTGTTCTCGCTCGCGCGTCGCCTGCGCGCGGCGGGTTTTTCCGTCGACGTGTTCGATTACGCCAGCGTGTTCGGCGACGCGGCCGCCACGTACGAGCGCCTGCGCGCGCGCATGCGCGAAGCCAACGCCGATCGTGTGCACCTGCTCGGTCACAGCCTCGGCGGCATCGTCGCGCTCGAAGCGACGCGACGCGTGGCCGATCTGCCGCGCGGCCACATCGTCTGTCTGGGTCCGCCCTTGCGCGGCAGCTCGGTCGCGCGCGTGTTGTCGAGTCTGCCCGGTGGGCGCTGGCTGCTCGGCTCGAACCGCGGCGCGCTGATCAAGGGCGTCGAAGGCTGGGACGGCAGCCGGCCGGTCGGGGTCGTCGCAGGCCGGATGCCGTTCGGGATCGGCGTCAGCATCGGCGCGCTGACCGCGCCGCACGACGGCACGGTCGCGGTCGAGGAGACGCGGCTCGGCGGACTCGCCGATCACT
Source organism: Rhodanobacteraceae bacterium (assembly GCA_036821625.1). Taxonomy (GTDB): domain Bacteria; phylum Pseudomonadota; class Gammaproteobacteria; order Xanthomonadales; family Rhodanobacteraceae; genus Dokdonella_A. The sequence continues at coordinate 3,238 of DAISJF010000184.1, read as the reverse complement.
GCACCGTCGAGGCGACGCACACCGGCATGCTGTTCTCCTCGACGGTCGCCGAGCTCGCCATCGGGTTCCTGCGCAACGGGCGATTTACGCCGCCGACGCGATGACCGCGCGCCCTCTCTCTCCGGTTTCCGGCTCTCGGCTTCCGGCTCACGCGACGATGCGCATTCTCGGCATCGACCCCGGCAGCCAGCGCACCGGCATCGGCATCATCGAGGTCGACGAGAACGGCCGCGCGCGGCACGTGTTCAATACGGCGCTGGATCTGCTCGGCAACGATTCGTTCTCTGCGCGGCTCAAGCAGATCTTCGACGAGATCGGCGCGATCATCGCCGAATATGCGCCGCAGGAAGCGGCGGTCGAGCGCGTGTTCGTATCGCGCAATGCCGACTCGGCGCTGAAGCTCGGACAGGCGCGCGGCGCGGCGATCTGCGCGGTGGTCAGCCGCGGCATCAGCATCAGCGAGTACGCGGCGCGCGAAGTGAAGCAGTCCGTCGTCGGCACCGGCTCCGGCGACAAGACGCAGGTGCAGCACATGGTCGGCGTACTGCTCAAGCTCGACGGCCGCCTGCAGGCGGATGCGGCCGACGCGCTCGCGGTCGCGCTCACGCATGCGCATACGCGCGCGAGCATCGTGCGGCTCGGCATTCCGCGTGCCGCGTGGAGGCGCCGGTGATCGGCCGCCTGCGCGGGACGCTCGTGGCCAAGCAGCCGCCGTCGCTGGTCGTCGACGTGGGCGGCGTCGGCTACGAGCTCGAAGCGCCGATGTCGACGTTCTTCGATCTGCCCGAGACCGGCCGAGAGGTCAGCCTCTACACGCACTATGCGATCAAGGAGGACACTGCGGTTCTGTACGGTTTCCTGCGCGAAGCCGAGCGCAGCCTGTTCCGCAATCTGCAGAAGGTCAGCGGCATCGGCGCGAAGATTTCGCTGGCCGTGCTGTCGGGCGTCAGCACCGATGAGTTCGCGCGGCTGATCCAGCTCGGCGACGTCGCAGCGCTGACGCGCATTCCCGGCATCGGCAAGAAGACCGCCGAGCGCATGCTCGTCGAGATGCGCGATCGCGTGGCCGATCTCGGCTCTGTGCCGGGGGCCGGCGCAGGCGTTCCCAAGGATCCGGTCGCCGAGGCGACGGTCGCGCTGCAGGCGCTCGGCTACAAGCCCGCGGAAGTCGCGCGGCTCGTTCGCGACGCGGCCACGCCCGGCGATCGCGCCGAACAGATCATTCGCAAGGCCCTCAAGGCCGCATTGCGCTGACATCATGAGCGAACCCACGGGCTCGACCACCGACACCGACGTCCGCGCGCGCTTCGCGACGCTCGCGCTCGGCGCGATCGGCGTCGTCTACGGCGATATCGGCACGAGCCCGCTGTATGCGATCAAGCAGACCTTCGGCGCGCAGGGCGTACCGGTGACCGAAGAGAATGTGCTCGGCATCCTGTCGCTGATGTTCTGGTCGCTGATCCTGGTCGTGTCGGTCAAGTACGCGGGCTTCATCATGCGTGCCGACAACAAGGGCGAGGGCGGCATCATGGCGCTGACCGCGCTCGCGCAGCGCAGCGTGCGGTCGAGCCAGCGCGCGCGCTGGTGGATCATCGTGCTGGGCCTCTTCGGCGCGTCGCTGTTCTTCGGCGACGGCGTGATCACGCCGGCGATCTCGGTGCTCGGTGCGGTCGAGGGCCTCGAAGTGCTGGAGCCCGCGCTGGCGCATTTCATCGTGCCGTTGTCCGCGGTAATCGTGCTCCTGCTGTTCGCGTTCCAGAATCACGGCACGGGTCGCGTCGGCGCCGCGTTCGCGCCGGTGATGTCGATCTGGTTTCTCACGCTCGCATGTCTGGGCCTCTGGCACATTGCCCACCACGTCGGCGTGCTGCGCGCCATCTCGCCGTATTACGCGATCGAGTTCTTCGCGCATGCGCACTGGGTCGCGTTCTTCGCGCTCGGCACGGTCGTGCTCTGCATCACGGGTGCGGAGGCGCTCTACGCGGATATGGGCCACTTCGGCAAGGGACCGATCCGCTGGTCATGGTTCAGCCTCGTGCTGCCGGCGCTGGTGCTGAACTACTTCGGTCAGGGCGCGCTGCTGATCGCGAACCCCGAAGCCGCGGACAACCCGCTGTTCATGATGGTGCCTGCGCCGCTCTTGATTCCGATGATCCTGCTCGCGACCTCGGCTGCGGTCATCGCTTCGCAGGCCGTCATCTCCGGTGCATTCTCGGTGACACGCGAAGCGATCCAGCTCGGCTACCTGCCGCGCATGGAAGTACGGCACACCTCGAAAGAGACGCGCGGCCAGATCTACCTGCCGTGGATCAACCGCATGCTGCTGGTGCTGACGCTCGCGGTCGTCATCGGTTTTCGCTCGTCGGACAATCTCGGCGCGGCATACGGCATCGCCGTCGTCGGCACGATGACGATCGACTCGATCCTGGTCATGATCGTGTTCCGGCGCATGTGGCACTGGAGCAAGCCGAAGGTGGCCGTGGTCGGCGGACTGTTCCTGTTCGTCGACGCCGCATTCCTCTCCGCCAACGCGGACAAGGTCGAGCACGGCGGCTGGTTCCCGCTCGTGCTCGGCTCGGTGATCTTCACGATGATGGCGACGTGGCGGCGCGGCCGCGAGCTGGTCATGGGCGAGATCCGCCAGAGCGGCCTCGCGCTCGAGCCGTTCATCAGCTCGATCGCGGCGCATCCGCCGCTGCGCGTGCCGGGCACGGCTGTGTTCCTGACCGCGAACCTCGATGCCGTGCCGCACGCGCTGCTGCACAACCTCAAGCACAACAAGGTCATGCACGAGCGCAATGTGCTGCTGACCGTCGAGGTGCTGGAGACGCCGACCGCCGAGGCGGAAGAGCGCGTATCGGTCGCGTCGCTCGGCAACGACTTCTACAAGCTGACGCTGCGCTTCGGTTTCGCCGAGGATCCGGACGTGCCGGAGAAACTGGCCGCGATCCACGCCTGCGGCCTGCCGTTCGACCTGATGGACACCACGTTTTTCCTGAGCCGCGAGAGCATCGTCGCGACCGACCGCCCCGGCATGGTGCGCTGGCGCGACAAGCTCTTTGTCTTCATGCAGCGCAATGCGACGCCGGCGACCGCGTTCTTCCAGATTCCCGGGAACCGGCTCGTCGAGCTCGGGACGCAGGTGGAGATTTGAGGAGTGGGGAATGCGGAATGGGGAATGGGGAATCGGGAATGGGGAATCGGGAATGGGCGGCGCGACGATACTGAACGAGTCCCT
>DAISJF010000183.1:0-4853 GCA_036821625.1 Rhodanobacteraceae bacterium | reverse complement strand
GAAACCCGATCCGGATCTGTTCCTGGTCGCGGCGCAGAAGCTCTGCGTCGGCATCGAGACGGCGACCGTGGTCGGCGACAGCGTCTGGGACATGCTCGCCGCATGTCGCGCGCGTGCGCTCGGCATCGGCTTTCTGTCCGGCGGCTATGCGTCCGAAGAGCTCGAACGCGCCGGCGCCTATCGCGTGTTCGAGGATCCCGCCGACATGCTGCGGCACATCGACGAAGTCGGCGGCCGCCGTTAGCGCGAAACGTCTGTGCCCGCATGCCCGAGCTTCCGGACATCGAAGTCTATCTCGAGAGCCTGCGAGAGCGGATCGAGGGCCGCACGCTGGAGCACATCCGGCTCAAGAACCCGTTCCTGCTGCGCACGGCCGTTCCTCCGATTTCCGATGCGGCGGGACGCCGCGTCACCGGCCTCAGTCGCATCGGAAAGCGCATCGTGATCGCGCTGGAAGGCGGCCTGTTTCTCGTGATCCATCTCATGATCGCCGGCCGCCTGCACTGGCGCGACGTCGATGCGCCGCGCGAGCCGCGCAACGCGCTGGCGGTTTTCGAGTTTTCCGATGGCCGCCTGTATCTGACCGAGGCCGGCAGCAAGCGCCGCGCCTCGCTGCACGTCGTCGCGGGCGAAGAGGCGCTGCGCGCGCTCGATCCCGGCGGCGCGGATGTGATGACGATGGACGCCGGGGCGTTCGCACACGCGCTGCGCGCGCGCAATCACACGCTCAAGCGCGCGCTGACCGATCCGCACATCTTCAGCGGCATCGGCAACGCGTACTCGGACGAGATCCTCCACGCGGCGAAGTTGTCGCCGCTGGCGTTGACTTCGAAGCTTTCCAATACGGACATCGCCGCGCTGTTCGCAGCGACGCGCACGACGCTCGCGGCGTGGACCGCCCGGCTGCGCGCACAAGCGGGCGGTGCGTTTCCGGAGAAAGTCACCGCATTTCACGACGAGATGGCCGTGCACGGCCGCTACGGCAAGCCCTGCCCCGTCTGCGGCGCGCCGGTCCAGCGCATCGTCTATGCGGACAACGAGACGAACTACTGCGCGCGCTGCCAGACCGGCGGGCGCATCCTCGCCGACCGCGCTCTGTCGCGGCTGCTGCACGACGACTGGCCGCGCAACCTCGACGAGCTCGGGTGAGCGGCCGGGTCAGGCCTCTTCGGTGACCGCAGACGCGAGCGGAAACGCGACCTCGACGCAGAGACCGCCCTTCACCGAATTCTCGAGCATGACCTTGGCGCCATGCACCTCGGCGATGCGTGCGACGATGGCCAGACCAAGCCCGCTGCCTTCGGCGGCACTGTCGCCGCGGCGGAAGCGCGACAGCATCGCGTCGCGCTGCTCCGGCGGGATGCCGTCACCTTCGTCGCCGACCGCGAGCACGGTCGTGCTGTTTCGCGTAGTGACCGTGATATCGATGCGCCCGCCCGGCGGGCTGTGATGGATCGCGTTCTCGACCAGGTTCCGGATCAGCACGCGCAGTCCGGGCTCCCAGCCTTCGATGCGCGGCACAACCGGATCGGCGTGCACGATCAGCTCGAGATCCTTGTCGGCAGCCGCTTCGCCGATTTCCTGCAGTTCAGACTGCACGCAGTGCGCAAGATCGACGGCCTGCACGGCCGGCTGCATGGGTCCTGCGTCCCAGCGCGCGAGCTCGAGCATCTGATTGACGGTGCGGCTCAGATCGGCGATGCCGTCGCGGACGTCCGACAGCGCCTGTCGTGCGACCGCCGGATCGCGCTCGGCCATCGCGTTCTCGATGTGCACGACCGCGCCGGCCAGCGGCGTGCGCAGCTCGTGCGCGGCGTCGGCCGTAAACTGCCGTTCGTGCTGAAGCAGCGTGCGCAGGCGCCGCAGCATCACGTTGAGCGATGCGACGACCGGCTCCACCTCGCGCGGAATCCCGGCGAAACCGATCGGTCCGGTTTCGTCCAGCGGCCGTGCGCTGAGCCGCTCGGCGAGATCGCGCAGCGGTCGCAGCCCGCGCCGGACCGCGACTCCGGCGAGCAGCGCCAGCAGCGGTACGCCGATCACGAGCGGCGCGGCGTTCTCCAGCGCCAGTGCACGGCCGATCTCGCGGCGACTGTCGTAGCGCTCGGCGACGCGCACCCAGCCGCGATCGGCGCCGAGCAGCGTGAACACGCGCCACCGGTGGCCTGCGATGTCGATGTCGGAAAAGCCGACCGGCGCCGCGTCGAGCGGAACGTCGTGCAGGTTGTGTGACGTCAGCTGCAGGCGGTTGCCGGCATTCCAGTACTGGAATCCGATCTGCGTCTCGTACTTGTGGCCCTGCGCGGTCAGCACCGGACCGCCGCGCACGCCGCGCCAGTTTTCGATCTCGATCGGCGCGTCGCCGTCCGCCACGTCGTGGCCGGCGTCGAACGCGAGAAGGTCTATCGTGCGCGCGCTCTGCGCGAGCCGCGCGTCGCTGAGCTCGTCGACCTCCTCCATCATCTTGGCGTAGCTCATCACCGCGAACGGGAGCAGCACCAGCGCGATCGAGGCCAGCACCAGCGTGCAGATGCGGGCGTTAAGCGACTGCATCGTCGCCTCCGCCGCGCACGAGCAGATAACCGAGACCGCGCACCGTGCGTATCGCCGACGGCGAGAGCTTGCGCCGGAGCGAGTGGATATGCACTTCGAGCGCGTTGCTCTCGACGACGTCGGGTCCGTACATCGCGCGTTCCAGCGCCGCGCGCGCGACGACGCGTCCTGCGCGCTCCGCGAGAGCGCGCAGGACGACGAACTCCAGGCGCGAGAGATCGACGGGCTTGCCGTGCCAGTTCGCTTCGAATGTCGCGGTGTCGAGGGTGAGCGGACCCGCCTCGACCAGTCGATGCGCGAGGCCCTGCGCGCGCCGGTGCAAGGCCCGCAGCCGCGCGGCGACCTCGTCGAGATGAAATGGTTTCACCAGGTAATCGTCCGCGCCTTCGTCGAGTCCGCCGATGCGATCGGCGACGGCATCGCGCGCGGTCGTCACAAGCACCGGCACGCGCAAGCCGCGACGCCGCAGCGTGCGCAGCACGTCGAGCCCGCCGACACGAGGCAGCGCGAGATCGAGCAGAATCAGATCGAAATCCTCGTGCTCCGCCAACGCCAGCGCGGCCGCGCCGTCGTGAGCCCACTCGGTGCTGTGGCCCCATCGGCGCAGCGCCGCCTCGACGCCGCGGCCGAGCAGCGGGTCGTCTTCGACGAGAAGAACGTGCATGACGATTTTTTCCGTGCCGGAGAATGCGCCCCGTCAACGCATTCAAGCCTAGCTTCACAAGCTTACGCAAACCTTAAATGCGCCGAAAGACGACTGAAAGGCTGCGTCATTGTCCGTCCTGTTCGCCTGCACCGCGCTCGCGTGTCGCTCGCGGCACACACCCGGGCACCGCTGCGTCGGCGCGGAACACCCAGTATTCACGCCGGTTCGCGCGGCCGACGTCGACCGCGCGCGACTTGTCGATGCAGTCGCCCATCGCGTCCTCGATCACGAAGATCCAGCGCCGAGTCGAGTCTTCGTCCTGCCAGCGCCGCGCCGCGGCGAACTGGTCGGGCCAGGATTCTCCGAAGCCGAAGTCGCGCGCCGGCCGGTCGGCCATGAACAGATCCTGCTCTTTCCAGGCGACCAGTCCGAGCTCGGCATCGGGCCCGATCGCCTGGCCGGCGCGGCGCATGACTTCGGACGCCGAGCTCCCGGCGTTGAAGATCGGATAACCCGCGAAACTCCAGATCAGCCACATCGCCGCAAGCCCGGCGAGCATCGCATGCACGCCGCGGCGAATGCGGAACACGCCGGCGCAGGCGAGCATCGCAGCGCCGATCGCGATGGCGACGACCCACGGCGCCCCGCCCGCTTCGGCGATTTCGCGGCTGGCGAGCTGTTCGACGATCGGACTGCCGAGATATCCGGCGACGCCGGCCGCGACGAGGATCGCGCCCACGGTCGCCGTGATCGCGAACGACGCGAGGCGCAGCCAGCGCGTCCGGATCAACGCATCGAGATACGGCGCGCTGGCGAGCGCGAGCATCGGCAGCGCCGGCATGATGTAGACGTCACGCTTGCCGCTCGGCATGCAGAAGAACGCGATCACGAGCACGACCCACGCGAGCGGCACAAGCACGCGCGCTTCGTGCGCGACGATCGCGTGTCGCCAGCGCGGAAACACGCCGGGATAGACCAGCGAGAGCGGGAACCAGCTGAACAACAGGATCGGCACATAGAACAGCGCCGAGTGTGGATGGTCCCAGGAGTCGAGATAGCGGCGCGCGGTCTGGTGCAACAGGATGTCGCGCACGTAGGCCGCGTATTCGGGCGTCCATCGCGCACGCGCCGCGAGCAGCATCGGCACGAGCCACAGCGCGATGGCGCCGACGAACAACAATGCGCCGGACGCCCAGCGCACCGCATCGCCGTTCGCGCGCGTCACGCCGATCCAGCCTCGCCAGCGCACATAGAGATACGGCAGGAACATCGCCAGCGCGAGCACGCCGACGCCCTTGGTGATGACGCCGAGCCCGGCGGCGAAGCAGCCGATCGCATACGCGCGCCAGTCGGGCCCGCGCAGGAAATGCCGCAGCAGGCCCCAGTTCGCCAGCGTGATCCAGGTCACGACCAGCGGATCGATCTGCGCGCGCTTGACCTGATAGACGAACTGAAACGTCGCGAGCAGCGCCGCCGCCGCGAAGAGACCGGTGCGCGGATTCCACAAACGGCGGCCGAGATCGTAGGTCAGCGCGAGCGTGGCGAGCCCGGCTAGCAGCGAAGGCAACAGGAATGCGATGCGCCAGTTCCGCGTCACCTCGTAGGCGGCTGCCTGCGTCCACATCAGCATCGGCGGCTTGTCCGAGTAGAGCTC
>DAISJF010000182.1:0-4859 GCA_036821625.1 Rhodanobacteraceae bacterium | reverse complement strand
TCTTTGGCAAGCGCAAGCAGCGGCGCAGGCTCATTTCCCGTCGATCCGCGTCGCGTGACTCGCCGCGATCTTCCAGCCGTCGGCGCGTCGCACGTACGTGTCGGTGAAGCGCGCATCGAGCGCGAATGGCTTGCCGGCGGCCGTTCCCTTCACGGTCGTGATGCCGAGAACGATCGCGGCGTCGCCATAAAGGCGGACCTTCGTGTCGTGGTTGCGGAACTCCTCGTAACGGATGTCGCCTCGCTTGGCGTCGGCGATATCGTCGGCACGCGTGCTGACCACGCCGCGGGTGTTGGTGAGCGTGTAGGTCTCGTCCTCGAGCCGCGCGATCGCGTCGGCGTTGCCGGTGCGGATCGCTTCGCAGAGGTCCTGCTCGACGCGCCGAATGTCGGCTTCGTCCGCGCTCGGCGACGCGGCCATCAAGGCTGTGCACGCGAGGAACGCAGCAAGACCAGCGGATCCAGCGAGTCTCATGGCGTCTCCGGAGGATGGCCAGGTGCGCGAATCATAGGCCCATCACGCCCGATTGCGGATGCAGGAGCTGCTCGAAGAAGCGACCTGCGACGCTCGGATCGAGCGCGATCGTGAAAAGGACGCCGTAAAGCGCGCCCCAGAGATGCGCGCTGTGATTGATCCGATCGGTCTGCCGCCGGTCCATGTAGATCGTGTAACCGAGATAGACGAGTGCGAACACGATCGCGGGCACGGGAAACGCGAAGATCAGCAGCGTCGCCCAGGGCTTGACGAGGATGAAGGCAAACAGCACGGCGGACACCGCGCCCGAGGCTCCGAGGCTGCGATAGTTCGTGTCGTCGCGATGGCGCAGGTAGCTCGGGAGCGCCGAAATCACGATGCCCGCGGCGTAGAACAACCCATATCCCAGTGCGCCGATGCGCGGCGTGAACAGTCGCTCGATGTAGGCGCCGAACGACAGGAACGTGAACATGTTGAAAAGCAGGTGCGCGAAGTCCGCGTGCACGAAACCGCAGGTCAGCAGGCGATCGTACTGGTGCTGACGACTGACGGCAGGCGGCCACAGCACGAGGCGGCCGAGCAGCCGCGGATTCGAAAACGCGATGAACGAGATCACGCAGGTGACGGCGAGGATCGCGAGGGTGACGGGCGTGACGAGCATCGCGGCTCCGTTTCAGAACGATGCGCCGACGATACGTCGACACGGCTCGCGCCGACAAGCGCCGACGGCGCGCCCCGAGGCCGAGGCGGCGACCGCGCTCGACCTCGCACATCACTTCGGACTGGACGCGACCTTCTCGACCCACGCCGCATAGGCATGCAGGAACCGGGTCAGGAATTCGCGCGTCGACTCGTTCGTCAGCTTGCCGACTTCGTCGAACATCTTGCCCGCGCCGCCTACGTAGGCTTCGGGTTGCTGCAGCGTCGGCACGTTGAGGAAGACGAGCGACTGGCGCAGGTGATGGTTTGCGCCGAACCCGCCGATCGCGCCCGGCGAAACGCTGATCACGCCGCCCGGCTTGGCGTCCCAGGCATTCCTGCCGTGAGGGCGCGAGGCGACGTCGATCGCGTTCTTCAGCACGCCCGGCATCGAACGGTTGTATTCGGGCGTAACGAACAGCACACCGTCGGCGCGACGCACGCGCTCACGGAACGCCGTCCATTCGCGCGGCGGATCATGCTCGAGATCCTCGTTGAACAGCGGCAGCGCGCCGATCTCGACGATTTCGAGCGCGAGAGCGGCCGGAGCGAGCTCGATCAACGCGCGCGCGGCCTTGCGATTCAACGATTCCTTGCGCAGGCTGCCGACGATGACGGCGATGTCGCGTCGCGTGCTCATGCGGTGCCCTCGATTGCGCGGCCTCCAAGAATACTGCTTTCATACGCGAGCGGGTCTTGAATCCGCAGCGAGTCGGTACGATCGCTGCGCCCGCACGCGGCAGACGCACGCCGACCTCTTCCATCAGCCCCGTATCCTTTCGCCATGCCGGATTTCCGCTATCTGCAGCTCGATGTCTTCGGTGCGCGCACCGGCGGCGGAAATCCGCTCGGCGTCGTCATCGACGCAGTGACATGGAGCGACGAGCAGATGCAGGCGTTCGCGGCGTGGACGGGCCTGGTCGAAACGACTTTCGTGTTGCCGCCGTCATCGGCCGATGCGAGCTACCGGCTGCGCATCTTCACCCCGGATCGGGAAATCCCGTTCGCGGGTCACCCGACGATCGGCAGCGCGCACGCGGTGCTCGAAACCCGCTACGCCGGAGCGGGCGGCGGACGTCTCATGCAGGAATGCGGCGCCGGACTCCTGCCGATTCGCGTCGAAGGCGACGGCGAGGCGCGCAATCTGTTCCTGCAGGCGCCGGCCGCACGCGTGCTGAAGCAAGGGCGCGAAGAGCCGCTCGACGCCGTGTTGCGAAACGTCGCGCTCGGCGCGCTGCCGCCCGCGTTCGTCGAAGGCGGCAGGCGCTGGTGGATCGCGGAGTTCGCCGACGAGCGAAGCCTGCGCTCGTGGCAACCGGACCACGCCGCGATTGGCGCGCTCGCCGCGCGCACCGAGAGTCTTGGCTTGTGCGCGTTCTCGCGCAGCGCGGCGCACGACTACGATCTCGTCGTGCGCGCGTTTCCGGCCGGTGTCGGCATCGTCGAAGACCCGGCCTCGGGCGCCGCGAACGGACTCATCGCCGCGTGGATCGCGAAGGCCGAGCCGGACGGTGCGCTCTCGAGAGGCTATCGCGTCAGCCAGGGACGCGAAATTGGCCGGGACGCCTCGATCCTGGTCCGCATCGAGCCCGAACGGATCTGGGTCGGCGGCAAGACCCGCACGATCATCGACGGACGCATGCGCTGGCCTGCCTGACGACTGTCACGCCCTGCCGGCGACGATGTTCACGCTCAACGCGAGGATGAACAGGACGAAGAAGAACGCGATGACGCCGTGCGCGAGCGCGACGCGGCGCACGCTGCGTCGCGCGATCGCGACGTCGGAGACCTGGAACGTCATGCCGAGCACGAACGCGAAATACATGAAATCCCAATAGTCCGGTTCCTCGCTGCCGGGAAACACGAGGGCCTTCTCCTTCTCCGTGCCGCCGTAGTACTCGTGCGCGTAGTGCAGCGCGAACATCGTGTTGAGGAAGCACCACGACAGCACGAGGCTCGCCGCCGCGAATGCGATCTCCGCGATCCGGCCGGCCTGCGATGCGCCGAGTTCGACGCCGAGCGCGACCACGGCCACCGACGACACGACCACGCCGCCCCACAACACGCCCCAGCGCCCCGCGTCCTGCCTGGCGACGCGGGCGCAGATCGTCGCCGCCGGCGAATGCGCGAACATCCAGAGAACAGTGGCGAGAAAGATCAGTGCGGCCGAATCGAACGCGAGCAGCATGCCGCGCGCGAGGCCGAAGCCGGCGCCGATCAGCGTCGCCAGCATCACGAAGAACACCGCGGCCGCGGTGCTGAAGTGCGGCCGGTGACGCAGGATGCGCGCCTGGCGATGCAGCCAGGTCTCTTCGCCCGCGGGCGTCGACGCCTTGGTCATGGGCCACGATCCGGTGGATCAGTCAGGCGATTCTGCCCGAGCCGCGACGCGGCGGGAAATCTGAGGCGTCCTCGGCCTGAATACCGCGGGCGTTCTTCAGATCCGCGAGGTACGGTTGCGCCCTGACGTTTTCGCCTGGTAGAGCGCCGCATCGGCCTGCGAGATCCAGGCGTGCACGTCCTCGATGCCGCGGGTCGCGATCGCGATGCCGATGCTCAGCGTGCAGCGTACGCCCGGCGCGCGCTCGAAGACGGCTTCGGCGATGCGCTGGCGAATCCGCTCGGCGGCGGCCATCGCCGCATGTTCTCCGGTATGCACGAGCAGCACGCCGTATTCGTCGCCGCCGTAACGTCCGGGAATGTCGATCTCACGGATGCAGCTCTGGATGACCGCGGCGGTCGTGCGGATCACTTCGTCGCCGGCGAGGTGGCCGTAGCGATCGTTGATTTCCTTGAAGCGGTCGATGTCGATCATCAGCAGCGCAGCGGTCGCGCCCCCGCGCTTGAAACGCCGGAGCTCGCTGTCGACCGCCCCCTCCCAGCTGGGCCGGTTCAGCAGGCCCGTCGACGGATCGACGCGCGTCTGCCTGGCCAGCACGCGGTTGTGCTGGCTCGCCTTGCGCGCCAGCGCGAACGTCGCCGTGCTGACCGCCAGCGGGTAGCCGATCAGGAACGGCAGCGAAAACAGGATCGTGCGCGTCGAGCTCTCGGGCTCGAACGCGAAACCGTTCGCCGCGGCCGTGACAATGCACGCGGCGACCTGCAGCCCGAACGCGCGCGCGAACAGGCGCCAGCCGCCGACGCTGATCTTGTCGGTCGCCAGCATCACCAGCAGCAGCGCGCTCGGCACCAGATTGAAGCGCATCAGCGCAATCCAGACGCCGCCCATGGCCGAGTCCACGATCAGGTTCTTGATCTCGGTTCGCTCCGGCTCGGCGCTGCTCAGCGCGAGCTGCCGCGCGAGATGCGGCCAGAGGAACGCATTGATGGCGAGCAGCACCCAGGTCCACGGCTGGGCGCCGTTCTGATAGAGCACCGCCGCGACGACGAAGAACCCGAGGGCGAGCCCGAGCGCCCGCAATCGAAAAATGCGCTCGACAAAGCGCGTCTGGGTCGTTTCGGGTTCGATCATCAACGATGTCTGCGATACGAGCATGGAAGCCTGCTTGCACTTTCGTGCGGCCTCGCCTGCGAGTTCAGGTTCGTGCAACCCGGATCATGCAAACCGCGTGCCGTTCAGGGACCGATCGCGAGACAGCTAAAAAACCTTTCTTATACAGCGACTTCCGACGCGTGGCGCAATCGACGCCGCCTGCTCGCTCTTGCAAGGCGCCGCGGAACACGAG
>DAISJF010000181.1:0-4868 GCA_036821625.1 Rhodanobacteraceae bacterium | reverse complement strand
GCCGCGCGCGGCGTCGGCAGAGTATCGCGATGCACGGCGAGAACGCGCGTCGTATGAGTTGCCAGGGCGAAAGCAGGGGCGTAACGGGCGCCTCGAATGCGCAGCAGGCTCCGCGCCTGTTCGAAGAAGTTCGTGTGCGATTGCGGTTGAAACACTACAGCTTGCGCACCGAGCAGGCGTACCTGGCATGGATACGACGGTTCATACGGGCCAATGGCCGCCGCCATCCGCGCGAGATCGGCGGCGCGGAAGTCGAGGCATTCCTCAGTGCGCTCGCGATCAAGGGAAACGTCGCAGCGGGCACGCAGAATCAGGCGCTTTCCGCGTTGCCGTTTCTGTATCGCGCCGTGCTTTGCATCGAGTTGCCGTGGATGGAGAGCGTCGTGCGCGCGAAGCGTCCGCGGCGCGCGTTGACGGTGCTCGGCTACTTCAGGTTCGCCTCGAACAGCCCGTAAATCCGCTTGTACTCATCCAGCCACGAATCCGCATGCACGAATCCGTGCCGCTCCATCGGAAACGGCGCGATCTCGAAATTGTCCTTGTGCAGCTCGATCAGCTTCTGGTAGAGCCGCGCCGAATCCTCGAACAGCACGTTGTCGTCGATCATGCCGTGGCAGATCAGAAGCGCGCCCTTGAGCCCGTCGGCGAACTCGATCGGAGATGAGCGCTCGTAGGCGATCGGGTCGATCTGCGGGTCGTTGAGGATGTTCGAGGTGTATTCGTGGTTGTACTGCGTCCAGTCCGTGACCGGACGCAGCGCCGCGCCGGCCTTGAACACGTCGGGTGCGCGAAACATTGCGATGAGCGTCATGAAGCCGCCGTACGAGCCGCCGTAGACGCCGACGCGGTTCGGGTCCACCGAATAATTCTTCTCGAGCCAGTGCACGCCGTCGACGAGATCCTCGAGCTCGGGATGGCCCATGTTGCGGTAGATCGCGGTGCGCCAGTCGCGGCCATAGCCTTCGCTGGCCCGATAGTCCATGTCGAGCACGACGTAGCCGTGCTCGTTGAGCAGGTTGTGGAACATCTGCTCGCGGAAGTAGTACGGCCACTCTTCGTGCACGTTCTGCGTGTAGCCGGCGCCGTGCACGAACATCACGGCCGGATACTTCTTCGACGCATCGAAATCCTTCGGCAGATAGAGCTTCGCGTAGATCGGCTGCTTCGTGTGTGTCGAGGGCACCTCGACGATCTTGAGCTCGGGCCACGCGATCGCCTTGTACTCGGGCGTGCGCGTATCGGTGAGATCGCGCGCCGCGCCGCCGTCCGCGCTCGCGAGCGCGAGCTGCGGCGGCACGTATGCGTCCGAGCGCAGGATCGCGATCTGCGTTCCGTCCGGCGACAGCCGGAATTCCTGCAGACCCTTTACGGACGTGATGCGCTGCAAAGGTCCGCCCCCGGTCGCGACGCGATAGACGTCGTACGCATACGGCGCCTCGGCATTCGCGCGCAGGTAGAACCACTTGCCGTCGCGCGAAACGACCGGGCTCGACACTTCGAACGTGCCGTGCGTCAGCGCACTCGCCTTTCCGCCCGGCGTTTTCGCGTAGAGCTGCGCGTAGCCGGTCTCCTCCGAGACGTACCACAGCGTGCGGTCGTCCTTCTCCCAGCCGAACTCGTTGAAGTTCCAGTTGATCCACGCGGGATCGGTGAGGCGATGCTGCGTGACGAGCTTGTGCGCGCCGAAGTCGACCGTCGCGATCCAGCGATCCTTGTTGTCGATCGCGCGGATCTGGATCGCGACCGAGCGGCCGTCCTCGCTCCATTCGATACCGCCGCCGCCGCCGTCCTCGGCTCTGGAAACGATGCGGATGGCGCGTTCCTTCGGTGCATCGCTTTTCGCGTCCTTCTTGTCGTTCGGCTTTTTCGAGTCGTCGGAATTCGTGCTCTTGTCCTCCGCGGCTTTCGCGGGTCTGGCCTTTGCGTTTTCCTCGCGCACGGCCTTCAGCGGATCGTCGTGGATGCCGGGCAGGTCTGCCGCGGCGAGCTTGTATTGCGCATGCGCGGCGAGATCGAGCAGCAGGATCGACTGCGGCGCCGGATCGTTGCGGCCGACGCGCGTGCGCTCGTCTTCCTGATCCTCGTAGCCGGATTCGGTGACGAAGCGCTGCAGCTTGCCGACCTTGCCCTTGTCGTAGCCTTTCGGCGATGTGAACACGAGCAGCCAGTGTCCGTCCGGTCCGAACGAGGTGCCTTCGATCTTCACGTCGTCGCCGATGTAGAACGGCTGCTGCACGCGGCTCGGGTCGGCCTTGACGAATTCCTCGTCGTGCTTCTTCTCGGCTTCTCGGTCGTCCTTGGCTTTGCGCAGGGTCGAGAACAGCTTGAGCTGCAACGCGCCGAGATCGTCGGGCTTTTTCGCCGCCGGGTCCTTCTCGGGCTTCACGATCGCGGCCGGTCCGGCGACGCCGCCGGCGATGTCGTAAACGTACCAGTCGTTGCCGCTGCGATAGTGCAGCGCGCGGCCGTCGGCCGAGAACTCCGGCGCGCTTTCCTCCTGCGCCGTGCGCGTGACCTGGGTCAGGCGACCGCTCGCGACGTCGCGGATGAAGACATCGCCGTTGCGCACGAACGCCGCGCGCGTGCGCGTACGGTCGAACACCGCGTCGGCGCCGTCGGCGGTCGGCATCGCCTGCGCATCGACGACGGTGTCCTTGCCGTCGGTGATGTCGATGCGGTGCAGATCCTGGATCGGCGAACCCTTGCGCTTCGCGCGGTAATAGAGGCTGCGGCCGTCGACGCTCCAGTACGGGTGCTGGACGGGCGGCCCGATCCAGTCGGGATCGGCCATCGCCTGCTCGATCGTGATCGCGCGCGCGGGCGCGGCGGCGAGCACGAGCAAGGCGGTGAAAGCGACGAGCGGGGCGCGCAGCATGACGGACTCCGGAAAGGCAAGTCGCGCAGAATAGCGGCCGGCCCGCCGCGGGCAACCGGCCAGAAGTCAGGAGATGCGCGCTGGCGGCCTGCGCCGAACGTAAAGAACGGTGAAGCGTTCGCGGGTGACCTCGTGAGCGCTCCGGACACGCGGCTCCGACACGTTGCGCCCTTCCGCGATGCCGACGGATTCCTGTGTCCGCCGGAATGACGAAGAATAGGCGCGACCGCCTTCGCTCCGGAGCCCGCTTTGACCCTGCCCACCGTCGAGATCGAGACCGCACCGAATCCGCGCCACGCGATCATCTGGCTGCACGGCCTCGGCGCCGACGGCAACGACTTCAAGCCGATCGTTCCGGAACTGGTCGACCGCAGCTGGCCGCCGCTGCGCTTCGTGTTTCCGCACGCGCCGGTGCGCGCGGTCACGATCAACGGCGGCATGCGCATGCGCGCGTGGTACGACATTCTCGGCGCCCAGATCGCCGCGCAGCAGGACATCGCCGGCATCCGCGCGTCGATCGCCGAGCTGGAAGCGCTGATCGCGCGCGAAGCCGAGCGCGGTGTTCCATCCGAGCGCCTGATCCTCGCCGGCTTCTCGCAAGGCGGTGCGATCGCGCTCGCCGGCGGCGTTCGCCACTCGGAGAAGCTCGCCGGCATCATCGGGCTCTCGACGTACCTGCCGCTCGATGCGACGACCGCGACCGAACGAAGCGCCTTCAACACAGGCCTGCCGATCTTCATGGGCCACGGCAGCTTCGATCCGGTCGTCCCCGAGATTCTCGGTCTCATGAGCCGCGATCTCCTGACCCGGCTCGGCTACGACGTCGTCTGGCACGGCTATCCGATGGCGCACCAGGTCTGTCCGCCCGAGATCGCCGATCTGCGTGCCTGGATCGGGAAGCGCCTCGCAACAGCGCCCGGCTGACGCGTCATACTGATGGCCGGCCGCGCGGGAGGAGGGGGCGAGGCATGACCGATTCGACGACACGCCGCTGGCTGCCGCAGTTCTGCAGCCTGCCGACGCTGTTCGCGGTGATGATCGTCGCCGAGCTCGTCGCGCTCGTCATCGTGTTCGCTCCGGATCCTCACGCGCGCGCCTGGCTGCCGCGGCTCGGTGTCGCGTCGGTTTACGTGCAGTGGCTCGCGCTGCTCAATGCGGTCGTGCTCTGCTCGGCGCGCCAGCCGCTCGAGCGGCTGTCGACGCGCGCCGGATTCGTCGTGGCCTGGCTGCTCGGCATCGTCGTCACCGCGCTCGGCAGCACGGTCGTGTGCCGGATGGATCAGGCGCTCGGCCTCGGCCTCACGGTCGCGGAGGATCAGACGCTGCGCTTCGTGCTCGGCAACGCCGCGATCGCTGCGCTGATCTCGGCCGCGCTGCTGCGCTATCTCTTCGTGCTCGAGCTCTGGCAGGAACGCGTCGAAGCCGCGTCGAAGGCGCAGGTCGATGCGCTGCAGGCGCGCATCCGCCCGCATTTCCTCTTCAACAGCATGAACACGATCGCGAGCCTGATCCGCACGCGTCCGGCCGAAGCCGAGCAGACGGTCGAGGACCTCTCCGATCTTTTCCGCGCGGCGCTCGGCTCGGGCGACAAGCCGGGCACGCTCGGCGAGGAGCTCGATCTTCTCAACGACTACCTTCGCATCGAGAAGCTCCGGCTCGGCGATCGCCTCGGGCTCGACATCGACACGCGCGAGCTGCCGCGCGACATGCCGTTGCCGCGGCTCCTCCTGCAGCCGCTCGTCGAGAACGCGATCTATCACGGCATCCAGCCGCGCGCCGACGGCGGCACGGTCAAGATCGCGGGCCGGCACGCGCCGGGACGCATCGAGATCACGATCCGCAATCCCGTGCCGCCCGATGCGGTTCCGCGTCGCAACGGACATGCCTTGCAGAACATCCGCGCCCGCATCGAGTACCATTTCGGCAAGCGCGGCGAGCTCTCCGTCGAACCCGGCGGCGGCGAATACGCGGTGACGGTGCGCCTTCCCGATGC
>DAISJF010000180.1:0-4881 GCA_036821625.1 Rhodanobacteraceae bacterium | reverse complement strand
GCGCATCGCGAGCAGCAGCCGCGTGATGATCCCGCAGCCGACCAGCGTCCACACGATCATCGCGCCGCTCGGGAGATCAAGCACGGCCGAGAGGACGAGGCCGCTGACATAGCCCGCAATGCCGGTCGCGTACGCATACACGAGTCGCCGCGTGCCTTCCGAACCCGTCGTCGCGAGCGCGGGCACGATCAGGCTCGCGAATACGAGATAGACACCGACGAGCTGCACCGACGCCGTGATCGCCAGCGCGAACAGGCCATAGAACAGGATTCCGGACAGCTTGCTGCGCCAGAGCCACATCGCCGCGAGCAGCAGAGCGGAAAGGATCGCGACCGGAATCAGCTGGCTCGCGCTGACCCAGAGAATCTGACCGACGAGCAAATCCTTCAGATGCTCCCCGCCGTGCGGATTGTTCGCGAGCAGCAGCACGCTGCCGGTCGCCGCAAGCACGAAGAGCGTGCCGATCATCGGCTCCTGGTAGTCGGGCCACTTGCGGTCGGTCCAGGTCAGAACCCCGCCGCCGACCAGCGCCGCGATCGCGGCGGCGATCTCGACGCCGTATCCGTGCTCGTCGACGCCCATCGCCTGCGCGAGGATCACGCCGAGCGCAGCGACTTGTGCGATCGCGAGATCGATGAAGATGATGCCGCGCGCGAGCACCTGCTGGCCGAGCGGTACGTGCGTGGACAAGACGAGCAGGCCCGCGATGCACGCCGGCCCGAGAATCGACAGCTCGAGACCTTCCCAGTTCATTTCGCCACCGCCAGCAGCTTGTCGATCGTCGATTCGTAGAGACCGAAGAGATCCTTCGACTGGTCGTCGCCGCCGACCGTGAACGGCAGCGTTACCGCGGGCACGCCGGTATGTTCGGCGAGCCAGTCGCCCGGCTTCGGATCCTGATAGGCCGCGCGCAGGATCGCGAACGTGTTCGAGCTCTTCGTGATGTCGACGAGACTCGCCAGATGCGCACTCGTCGGCGGGACGCCGGGCTTCGGCTCGAGCGCGCCGATCTGTTCCATGCCGAGCCAGTTCTCGAGGTACACCCACGACAGATGATGCACGACGACCTTGCGGCCCTTGAGCGGCGCCGCTTTCGCTTCCCAGCCTTTGACCGCCGTCGTCCAGCGCGTGGTGAAGTCCGCGAGTCTCTGCTGGTACTTCGCCGCATTGCCGGGATCGAGCTGGCCGAGTCGCGCCGCGAGCGCCTTCGCGATCGCGAGCATCCGGTACGGATCCATCTGGAAATGCGGATTGCCCTGCGGATGGATGTCGCCTTCGGAACGATCGAGCTTGGACGGTTTCTCGAGCGTCGTGATCTGATCCGACGCGAGGAAATATCCAGGGCCCGAAGTGACTTTCGGATTGCCGGCCTGCTTGATCAGCTGCGGCAGCCAGCCGATTTCGAGATCGGCGCCGGTGCAGACGACGAGATCGGCGCGCCGCACCTTTGCGATCAGGCTCGGCCTCGCTTCGATCACGTGCACGTCCTGCAGCGCGGTCGTGCCGACGTCGACGTTGACGGCATCGCCGGCGAGCTCGTGGATCAGGGAGCCCCACTCGGGTTCGCAGGCGAACACGTCGAGCGCCCGCGCGTCGCGGGCGCCGATCACGCAAAGGGTCGCGGCAAGGAAGATAGCCAGCCTGGTCATCGATATTCCCTGTGCATGCGTGGTCGTCGCGGCCTCAGAACTTGTGGGCGCCGTGCGCGCCGAGCGCAACGTCGTACTGGAGGTAGATTGCGTTGTCGACGATGTCGCGGAGCGGATCGTCGTGGCTGTACTGCAGCCGGAAGAAGCTGAATTCGCTGTTGCGCCAGGTCGCCTCGATGCTGTGTCGCTCCGGATCGAAATCGCTCGCGAACGGACCCGTACTCGGCGACCACAGCTTGTCGAAGCGATAGCCGAGATCCCAGGTGCGGTTGACGCGCCACACCGCCTCCAGATACGCGCCGCGGCGATCGCCGATCCAGGGCTGGCTCGGCGGATCGAGCGGATCGAACGGAATGTCGTTCGGCGTCGTGTAGAACCCGTCGCGCTTGTCGAAGAAGAGCTCGCTGCGCAAGGTCACGCCGCCGTCCTTCGTGTTGCCGTTCGGCGCCCACTTCCAGGTGCCGTCGGCGAGGTAGAGCGTCGAGTCGCCGCTGAAGCCGTCGTCGGCCATCGTCGTGTTCGCCTTCAACATCGACACGCCGGCGAGCCAGGAGTTCTCGGCGCCGACGTCCCCGCCCGCATGCGCGAACAGCGTCCACGCGCCGACGCCGTCGTGGTTTGCGCCTCCGGTCGGGTAATCCTCGCCGCGAAAGGCTTCGCCGCCGAATTCCATATAGGTGTCGGTCGGCGCAACCCAGCGCACCTGCGCGCCGTCGTCGCCGTACTGGTTGCCGAGGAACGCCTGATACGCGAGCGGGCGATCGACGAAGTTGTCGGTGTGCGTGTGGTGGCTGTTGAGATAGCCGATGTTCGAGAAGAACCGGCCTGCGCGTATGTTGAAACCGTCCGGCAACGTGAGCGTATCGATGTATGCCTCTTCGATGTCGACGCCGACCTTGCCGTTGTCGTCGTCGTAGGACACGGTGAACTGGCCGTAGAACTTGTCGTCGATGTTCGCCGCGAACGAGATTTCGCTCTCGCCGAGCGAAAGCCCCTGCGGACCGGGCCCGGTGCCCTCGACGACCGGAAAACCGGCGCGGGTGTAGCGGTCGGGATTCTCGGAATGATGCGCGTAGTCGCCGTTCAGGATCACGGCGATCGCCGGGTTGAACGCGTTGCCGTTCGCGCCGCCGCTCGAAGGTGCGGACGCTTCGGCCGGCGCCGTGACCGCGGCGACCGCGGCGGCCTGCTGAGCCGCATCCGCCGCGGGCGATGTCGCGGGCTGCGCGGCCTGTGCTGCTTTCATCTTGTCGAGCTCCGCGCGCGTGGCGCTGGCTTCCGCCAGCGCGGCTGCGGCTTGCTCGCGCAGTTTCTGCCCTTCGGTCTCGAGCGCGCGGATGCGCGCGTCGAGCGCCTGCAGCTGCGGATCGGTCGGTGCTTGCGCCGGCGGATCGGCCGCCATGACACGTCCGAACAGCGCGAAAGAAACGGCGAACGCCAGCAGCGAGGTTCTCATCGGATTTCCGCCAGAACGCACTCGGACGGGCCAAAGGGCGCGCCGCCGAAGACGTGAGATGCTATAACGTACGAAATATAAGCGTACTCTCGCCGGCAGCGCGAGGCGAGCCCAACTTTCGGCATATATGTAACCCCGGCGAGCGTGCGGCACGCGCCGACCGCGGAACCCTGCGGGCGCGAGCTTTCGGGATGGTTTCGCGGCGTCTGCGCGGCGGCCTTTACATCTGACGGAACAGATGCAGATAGCTGCGGCTGACCGGAAGGATTTCCTTGCGTCCCTTGAGATGGATGCCCGCGGTCTCGTTGTCGCCGCGCGTGACATGGCTGATCGCGCGCAGATTGACGACCACGGATCGATGCACCTGCGCGAAATGCGCGGGATCCAGCTGACCGACAAGTTCCTTGAGCGCGGTGCTGATCAGTGCCTCGCCTGGCTGCCCGGCATCGCCCCGCCACGCGATCCGCGTGTACTTCGCGTCGGCGCGCAGGTAGTCGATGTCGTCGACCGGTATCAGCCGAAGCGTCTGTCCGACTTGCGCGCGAATCCAGCGCAGCGGAGCCGAAGCGGCGCCGCGATCGAGCTGCGCGGCCAGCTTGCGCAGCAGCTCTTCGGTATTGAGCGCCGGCTGCGCGCCGCCGAGACGTTCCTTGAGACGCGTCACGGTGTCGGCGAGTCGCGCAGGCTCGACCGGCTTCACGAGGTAATCGAGCACGCCTTCGGCGAAAGCCTGCACGGCGTACTGATCGTAGGCGGTGACGAACACGAGATGCGCGCGGCGTCCGATGTGATGCGCGGCCTCGACGCCGGAAAGGCCCGGCATGTGCACGTCGAGAAAACAGACGTCCGGCTTCTTTGCTTCGAACAGCTTGATCGCCTCGCGCCCGTTGCGCGCCTCGGCGACGACATCAAGCTCCGGCCACACCTGTGCAAGCTGGCGCGCGAGCGCTTCGCGGAGCAGCGGCTCGTCGTCGGCGATGAGTGCGGCAGGCCGCGCGCGCATCAGTATCTTGCTCCGAGCGCCGGCAGATCGAGCTCGGCCGACACGCCGTGAGGATCGAGCGCCTCGACGCGCAGGTCGGCGTCGTCGCCGAAAACGAGCTTAAGGCGCTCGCGCAGTGTCGAGAGCCCGGTGCCGAGCCCGCTCGACGACTGGCGCAGACCGACGCCGCTGTCGATCACGCGTACGATCACGCGGTTGTCGCGCCGCTGCACGTGGATGTCGATGCGGCCGCCCTCCTCGCTCGGATCGATGCCGTGGCGCACGGCGTTTTCGACCAGCGTCAGCAGCGTCATCGGCGGGCAGCGCAGACCGAGCGCCGATTCGTCGACGTGCAGTTCGAACTGCAACCGGTCGGGCATGCGCATGTGCATGAGATCGAGATACGCGCTGACGAGCTCGAGCTCCTGACCGAGCGTCGTCACCGGCTTGTGCAGTCGCGGCACCGCGGCGCGCAGGTACGCGATCAGCGCGCGCAGCACGGCCGAAGCCTGCGGTGATCCCGCGTCGACCAGAGCCTGCACGTTGGCCAGCGTGTTGAACAGGAAATGTGGCGCGACCTGCGCCTGCATCAGGTGCAGTCGTGCGTCGAGCGCCTGACGTGCGAGCTCGCTGCGCTCGAGATCGAACGCGAGCGCCTGATGGCGCGCGAGCGCGTCCTTCTGCCGCACGAGCGCGGCGAGTGCGATCCATGGCGCGAGCAGGAGACCGGCGAAACACAGCGCGGAAAACCCCTGCAGCCGATCGCTGTCTTCCCAGAACGGCGGCGCCCCAGC
>DAISJF010000179.1:0-4912 GCA_036821625.1 Rhodanobacteraceae bacterium | reverse complement strand
GCTCGCCAGCGTGATGGCCACGGTCGTCGAACGTCTGCGCGCCGGCGAGCCCGTCGGCGTGTTTCCGGAAGGCGGCAGCGGACACGGCGAGAAGGTCGGCACGTTCCACGCGCGCATCTTCCAGACCGCGCTCGATGCAAACGTGCCGGTGCAGCCGGTCGCGCTGCGCTACGGACGCGACGGCCGCCAGGATCCGGGTGTTCCGTTCGGGCGCAAGGAAGGGTTCTTTCCGAATTTCCTGCGCGTGCTCGGCAACCCGGCGATGGATGCCGAGGTCCATTTTCTCGCTCCGGTCGCCGCGACGCCCGATGCGCGCCGGCGCATGGCCGAGGAAAGCCGCGCGCGCATCGTGCGTGCGCTCGGCTACGGAGACTGAGTGCGCACGATGAAGGGTTCCGATTTCCAGCCACCGCGGCCGCTGCGCAATCCGCACGTGCAATCCGTGCTCGCATCGAGCGGCATGCGGCGCTGGCTCGGGCTCCGCCGTAATCGCGAGATCGAGACGCGCGCGGTCGAGCACGTCCTCGATTGCGGCGACGGCGTGCGCCTGCAGGGTTTCCATACGGCACAACGGACGCTGCAGTCGGCGCGCGGCCTGGTCGTGATGCTGCACGGCTGGGAAGGCAGCGCGCGCTCGAACTATGTGCTCGCGACCGGAGCGCGCCTTCTCCGCGAGGGATTCGACGTGTTCCGGCTCAACTTCCGCGATCACGGCGAGACGCACCACCTCAATCGCGAAATCTTCCATTCGTGCCGCATCGACGAAGTCGTCAATGCCGTTCGCGAGATCGCGGCCCGGTTTCGTCCGCGCGCGTTCGCGATCGCGGGGTTCTCGCTCGGCGGCAACTTCGCGTTGCGCGTCGGGCTGCGCGCCTTGGCGGACGACATTCCGCTCGCATACGTGCTGGCCGTCTGTCCAGTGATCAGCCCTTCAAGCGGCTTGTTCGGACTCGAGAAAGGGCCCTGGTTCTATCACCGCTATTTCCTGCGCAAATGGACGCGTTCGCTGCGCGCGAAGCAGGCGCTGTTTCCCGACACCGAGCTATTCTCGCGCGACGAGCTCGACGACGACCTGCGCGGCCTGACGCGCTCGCTGGTGCTGCGCCACACCGATTTCGGCACGCTCGAGAACTATCTGAACGGCTATTCGATCGCCGGCGATGTGCTTGCGTCGCTGCGGGTGCCCGCGACGATCCTGACTTCGGTGGACGACCCGGTGATACCGGTCGAGGATTTCCGCGCGCTGAACCTGCCGCCGAACGTCGAGCTCGACATCGCCATGCACGGCGGACACTGCGGATTCATCCGCGACTTCGCGCTGCGCAGCTTCACCGAGGACTACATCGCGGAGCGGATGCTCGCGCACGTCGGCGCTCGCAGCGCCGTGCCGCACGGCGAGACATTGGGCGAAGCGGTCGGCGCGTGACCACGTCGTCACGCAGGGCCGCGTGAACGACAAGCCGTCAGGCGTCCGATCCGTCCGCCGGCACCGTGCGCCCGCGCGCCCACTCGCGCAGCGCGGCAACGCGCTCGGCCATCAGCACGGACAGGGGTCGCGTAGCGCGGATCGCGGCAAGCAGATGGTCCTGTGTCGCCGCGGTCTTGTCGGACGCCGCGGCGTAGAGCGCGGCGACGACGACCTGCTCGATCTCGGCGCCGGAGAAGCCTTGCGTCGCGTCGGCGAGCGCCGTGATGTCGTAGTCGGCTTCGCGCAGCTTGCGGCGCGCAAGATGGATCCGGAAGATCTCGGCGCGCGTCGCCGCGTCGGGCAGATCGACGAAGAACACTTCGTCGAAACGGCCCTTGCGCAGCAGCTCGGCCGGCAGCGCGCTGACTTCGTTCGCGGTCGCGACGAGAAAAACCGGCGCGGTGTGCTCGGCCATCCAGGTCAGGAAATAGCCGAGGACGCGCCGCGACACGCCCTCGTCCGCCGCATCGGTCGCGAGCGCCTTCTCGATCTCGTCGATCCACAGCACGCAGGGCGCGAGGAGCTCCGCGTCCTTCAGCGCTTCGCGCAGGTTGCGCTCGGTCTCGCCGTGGTACTTGTTGTAGAGCGTGCCGAAGTCCAGCCGCAGCAGCGGCACGGAGAAGCCGCCGGCGGTCGCCTTCGCGGCGAGGCTCTTGCCGCAGCCCTGCACGCCGAGCAGCAGCACGCCCTTGGGCGGATCGAGCTTCGCGGCGGACTTCTCGCCGAGAAACGCGGGCTTGCGCTGCGCGATCCACCGCTTCAATCGCGCGAGCCCGGCGACGTTGGCGAACTGCGCCGTGTCGTATTCGAAATGCAGGAGGCCGTCGCGATCGAGCAGCTCGTATTTCGCGCGCGCCAGCGTCGGCAGATCGGACGGCGTCAGCGCGCCGTCGTCGTAGATCAGCTTGCGCACGATGCGCCGCGCGTCGTCGAGGCCGAGGCCGACGAGATTGCGCACGACCGCGCGCGCGGCGTCGGCGTCGACCGTCACGCGCCTGCCGTCGTTCTCGCGCGAATAGTTGAAAGCCTCTTCGCGCACGAGCGCGGCGATTTCCTCGGGGCTCGGCAGCGCAAGCTCGTAACGGGTCGCTTCGACGCCGAACTCCGCCGGCAGCTCGTAGCCGGTGCCGACCAGCACCAGCGTGTGCTCGGCGCAGTCGATGCGCTGTGCGATCTCGCGCAGCAGGCGCAGCGTCATCGGATAGCGCAGGTAGGGCTGGAAATCGAGCAGCAGATAGACGCCCGGCGTCTTGTCCTGCTTGATCGCGTGCAGCGTCATGCTCGCGTCGGGCGGCGTCTCGCTCTCGTCGCCGGCGTCGACGTCGAGCCGCTTCAGGCCATCGGTGATGCTCCACCGATACAGCGGCCGCAGCGACTGCGCGATCGCATGCCGGAACGCATCGACGATGCGGCCTTCCCCGGCGGACTCGACCAGGATCAGCGGCGTGCGCGAGCGCAGCAGGGTGACAAGGTCCTGGTTGGCGGGCACGGCTGCTGGAGTCGTCGTGGAAAGGGCGCCGCGCGGCGCCGCGCGGGGCGCGCAAGCCTATCACGGCGGCATCGGGCATAATTCGGGCTCGCCCGCGGTGCCGTGGGCCGAATACGCCGGAACGCCGCCGCACGGCCGGTCGCCCGCCTTCGCGGCATGTGTCGCATCGGCGAGAAACCCGGTCTCGGGAACCGTCGCGGCTTGCGCTCGCGGCCTGTCTCTCCAACTTCTGTCGCCATGCTGAAAGACACCATCGAACTGCACCGCCTCGGTCGTCTGGACGAGGCCGAACAAGGCTATCGCGAGCATCTCAAGGCCGAGCCGAACGATGCCGACGCGCTGCATCTGCTGGGGCTCCTGCGCCACCAGCGCGGCGCGAACGCCGAGGCCGAGGACCTGCTGACGCGAGCTCATGCGCTGGCTCCGGAAAAAGCCGGCATCGAGCTCACGCTCGGCACGCTGCGCTTCCAGGACGGCGATTTCGACGGAGCGCATGCGCACTACGAGAAATCGCTCGCGCTCGATCCGAACATCGGCGCGGCGCACTCGGGCCTCGGCCAGGTCGCGATGATGCGCGGCGAGCGCGAGCGTGCCGAGCAGCATTTCCGCATTGCGCTGCGCGCGGGCGAGGATGCGCAGGCGCTGGCGGGTCTCGGCGCGCTGCTGCTCGAGCGCGATGACCTCGAAGCCGCGCTGCGCCATCTCGGCCGCGCCGCCGATCTCGCGCCGAACGATCCCGCGATCCAGTTCGCGCTCGGCCGCGCGTTCGCGCGCCGCGGCACGGATTCGTTCGCGGAGAAGGCGTTCGAGAACGCATTGCGCGTGAAGCCCGATCTTCATGCGGCGCGCCAGGCGCTTGCGTCGATCGTGCTGAAAGCAAAACGGCCGCGCGACGCGGAGACGCACTATCGGATGCTGCTGTCGAATCCAGCCACGGAATCGGCAGCGCACGTCGGCCTCGGCGACGTCGCGCGCGCGGAGGAACGTCATGCCGATGCCGTTGCCGCGTATCGTGCGGCGCTGGCGCTCGATCCGGACCAGTCCGCGCCGGCGCGCGCTCTGGCCTGGTCGCTGATGCGGCTCGGCCGCAACGACGAGGCGATCGCGGCCTACGACGACTATCTCGCGCGCCATCCCGGCGATCACGAAGTACTCACCGCGCGCGCCGATCTCCTGATGCTGATCGGACGCCTGCGCGAGTCAGCCGCGGACTGGCACGCGATCGCCGCGCGGAATCCGGCCGACATGCAGGCGCAGTCGCGGCTCGCGTTGCTCGACGAGCACATGGGCCTGCTCGACGCTGCGCAGGCGAAAGCCGCGCTCGTGTTGCGTGCGCAGCCCGCCGATGTCGAGATGATGCTGGTGCGGATCCGCGCGCTGATGCGCACCGGCGACAACGAGGGCGCACGCAGCCTGCTCGATCGGATGGGGGAGCTTCCGCTCCGCGAAGGGCAGCAGCGGCTGCGCTGGAACTATCTCGGTCGCCTGCACGATCGTGCCGGCAACACGGACGAAGCGGTGCGCTGCTTCGTCGAGTCGCAGCGCGGCTCGCCGGCGTCGATGCCAGCGCTGGATATGCCGCGGCCCGAGCTCGAAATCGCGCTGACCGAACCGGTCGGAGCGCCCTGGGAACAGGCGCCTGTGCTGCTGCTCGGCACGCCGGGCAGCGGCGTCGAGCGCGTGGCGGCGCTGCTGGCCGATCAGCGCGGGCTCACGGTGCTGCGCGATCGCATCGGTGCGTTGCAGCGCGTCGACGATTTCAATCAGCCGCGCTTTCCGGTCTATTGCGGCGATCTCGGCGACGCCGAGCGCGAGGCGTTGCGCGAGCGCTATCTCGGTCCGCTGCGCGCGGCGCATCGGAATCTGCTCTGGGCGACCGGGGCGTTGCCGGGCTTCGAGATCGTGGCGCTGTCGCAGGCCTGCTGCGCGCAGCACACGACCGCGCGGCCGGCATC
>DAISJF010000178.1:0-4920 GCA_036821625.1 Rhodanobacteraceae bacterium | reverse complement strand
CGTGAAAGTCCCCCACGCGCTCGCCGCGAGCGCCTTGACCACGACGAGCGCGAGCACGGCGAGCACGATGAACATGATCATCAAGACGCCGATCATCGCGATCACGCCGGCCGTCCTGCCAAGCTCGGTGCGCACCATTTCCCCGAGCGAGCGCCCGTCGCGCCGCAGCGAGAGGAACAGGATCAAGAAATCCTGCACGGCGCCGGCGAACACGACGCCGACCAGAATCCACAGCGTACCGGGCAGATAGCCCATCTGCGCCGCGAGCACGGGACCGACCAGCGGACCCGCGCCCGCGATCGCGGCGAAGTGATGGCCGAACACGACGCGACGGTCGGTGGGCACGTAGTCGAGGCCGTCGTTGCGCAGCACGGCCGGCGTTGCGCGCGTCGCGTCGAGCGCCAGCGCTTTTTCGGCGATGAAGCGCGCGTAGAACCGATACGCGATGAAGAAGATCGAGACGGTCGCGGCGACGAGCCAGAACGCGTTGATCGTCTCGCCGCGGTGCAGTGCGAGGATGGCGAGGCAGACGACGCCGAACAACGCGAGAAGGAGCCAGAAGAGCTTGGCGGCGAGCGGTTTCATCCGTGCGGACGCCAGGTGGGCGCGCGGAGCGTGTCGCGATCCGGTGGATCGGTCAAGGCGCTGCGTCGCGGGCTCGTGCTTTTCCTTCTCCCGCTTGCGGGAGAAGGTGCCGGAGGCGGATGAGGGCGCTTCTGGTTGCGTCGTACCAAGATTTTCCTCACCCCAGCCCTCTTCCGCGAGCGGGAGAGGGGAAATGCGGGATGACGACGATCGCCCGTCAAAGCCACTTCGCGCGTCGGAGCGCCCAGAACAAACCGCCGCAGATGCCGAGGGTGATCAGGATCATCGCCGGATATGCCCACGGTTTGTCGAGCTCGGGCATGTAGTGGAAATTCATCCCGTACCAGCTCGCGAACAAGGTCGGTGCAGCGAGCAGCGCGGCCCAGCCGGCGAGCCGCTTCACGACTTCGCCCTGCGCGACGGTGACCAGCGCGAGATTGACGCTGAGCGCCGCGGTCAGCATCTCGCGCATCGTGTCGGTCGATTCGTTGATGCGCGCGGCATGATCGTAGACATCGCGGAAATACGGGCGCACTTCGTCGCGTATCAGGCCGGGATAGAGACGCGTGAGCTGATTGATGATGTCCTGCAGCGGCGCAACCGCGAGGCGCAGCGTGACCAGTTCCTTCTTCAGCTCGTAGAGGCTGCGGATCGTCTCGCGCTTGAACGTGTCCTCGAACACGTCTTCCTCGAGCTCCTGCAGCTCTTCGCGGAAGCTGCGCACGATCGGGAAGAAATTGTCGACGATGAAGTCGAGCACTGCGTAAAGGCCATAGCTCGGCCCGAGACCGAGCAGCTCCGGCGTCTGCTCGCAGCTGCGCCGCGCGATGGCATAGCTCAGCGATGCGCCATGACGCACCGTCACGAGATAGTTGCGGCCCATGAAGATGTGCGTCTCGCCGAAGAGAATCTTGCCGCCGACGACCTGCGCCGTGTGCGCGACGATGAACAGCGAATCGGCATAGGCGTCGATCTTCGGTCGCTGATGCGCGGAGTGGGCGTCCTCGACCGCGAGCTCGTGCAGATCGAATTCCTCGCGGAGTTTTTCCAGGAGCTCCTCGTCCGGCTCGTGCAGTCCGACCCAGACAAACTGATCGGGGCTCTTCAGGACCTCGCTGATCTCATCGATCGTGATGTCGCGCACCTTCTTGCCGGTGTTCGAATACGCGACGCAGTTGACCACCATCGGATCGGTGCAGGTCGGGTCGTGCGGCAGCGCGGTCACGGGCTGGTCCATTCGCGCATGATGCTCCGGCGGACGTGACAAGGGCAATCGCCGGAGAGACCCGCCACTGGCCGCAATGGCGGCGCCTGCGAGCTGCTTTTACGCGAAGCCGTCGAAGCCGCTTGAGTGGGGCTGGCCGAAGGCGAGTGCAATCGCAACGTGAATCGGCAGAAACAGCAGAATCCAGTGCAGGTTCGCCTGTGCGAACCACGGCAGGATCTTCGAGAACAGCGCGAATGCGGCCAGCAGAGCCACGAGCCAGGCAACGCGCATGGCGAAGCGGGAAAGGCGCGGCCGTGAGCGGAACAGCGTCGCTGCCGCGGGCACGAGCGCCAGGCAGATCGGATTGAGGAGGAACAGGTTCTCGTTGCGCCATGCCGACTGATGCGCCGTGCCGAACCAGAGGAACAGCAGCACGAGCCCGCCGAGGCCGCAGAACAGCTCGAACACGATCGCGAAAAGTGCAACGGGCGCGCGCGCACCGCGCGAGCGAGCTCGCGCGAGCGCGTAGATCACGACGGCCACGAACACGCCGAGAACGAACCCGGCGAGCCTCAAGTCCGGCGGCAAGTCAGGCGGCTCCGCGATCGTGCCGTGCTCGATCATGATCTCGTCGGCGACGAGCGGACGCGTCTGTCCGTTTGCGTCGGAGACGCGGACTTCCTTGAGCGCGCGCGAGAACACGGCAGGCACGAAACTTTCCTGCCAGAAATCGATGCGCTGATCGGCGTAGGGTCCGAGGCCGAGATCGATGCCGAGCATCAGCAGCGGCTCGGCGGTCATCAGCCTGAGCGAATCCATCCGATACGTGTAGCCGCTCGAGCGCCCCTCGGTGCCGCGCCGGATCGCGCCGTCGAGTGCCTTGTCCAGCGCGTCGCGTACGCGCGTCGAACAGTTCGCGACGTAATAGTCGTAGCGATAGAACGCGTTCTCGGGACGGATGTTCCAGGCGAGAAAATCGCGCAATGCCTCGGCCTGTCGCGGCGTGAAAGCGAGTCGCTGCTCGGTGATCGAACGCTGCTCCTCGCGGTACATGTCGATGTCGTCGTCGAGCTTGTCGGCAGCGATGCGATAGCGCATGTTGCCGCGCGCGAAATTGGCGAGGAAGTTCTCCTGCTCGAAGTCGAAGATGCCGTAGTTGTAGGCGATCGCGGTGCCGGACGCGCTGTCGCGCACGACGATCGCGTTGTGGCCGAAGCGCTCCCAGAAGATCGGTCCGGGGCCGACGGTGAGGAGGGATATTTCGAGCGAGGGCGGGGAATCGGGAATGGGGAATGGGGAATCGGCTGTCGTCTGAGCTCTGGCAACGGACGCGGATAACATGCCGCACGCGAGCAACACGCAGGCTTGTACCAGGGAACCGGTTCGGACTTCTCGCTTTCCCGATTCCCTGTTCCCCATTCCCGATTCCCTATTCCCGATTCCCGAGTCCCGGCCTCAACCCTCGCCGACCCGCACCGCGAACTGATGCACGCGCCGCGCGTCGGCCTTGGTCACCTGGAAGTGGAAGCTGCCGAGCTCGGCTTCCTCGCCGGGTTCCGGCAGATGACCCATCTCGCTGGTCACCATGCCGCCGACCGTGTCGAACTCGTCGTCGCTGAACTCGCTGCCGAAGCGCTCGTTGAAATCGGCGATCGGCGTCAGCGCGCTGACCAGGAAGCGTCCGTCCGGCTGCGCCTGGATCAGCTTGGGTTCGCCCTCGTCGATGTCGTGCTCGTCGTCGATGTCGCCGACGATCTGCTCGAGCACGTCCTCGATCGTGACGAGGCCGGCGACGCCGCCGTACTCGTCGACGACGATCGCCATGTGCCGGCGCGAGATGCGGAATTCCTTGAGCAGGATGTTGAGCCGCTTCGACTCGGGAATCATCGCGACCGGCCGCAGCAGCGAACGGATGTCGCAGGGCGATCCGCGCGCGAGGCAGCGCAGCAGGTCCTTCGCGAGCAGGATGCCCAAAACCTCGTCCTTGTCGCCGTCGTACACCGGGAAGCGCGAGTGGCCGGATTCGATGACGATGTCGAGGATCTCCTTGTGCGACGCGTCGATCGGCAGGAACACGGTCTGCGCGCGCGGCACCATGACGTCGGCCACCGTGAGCTCGGAGACCTGGATCGCTCCCTCGACCATCGACAGCGTGTCGTTCGTGAGCAGGCCGTTGGCTTGCGCGTGGCGCAGCTCCTCGATCAGCTCTTCGCGACTTTGCGGCTCACCGGAAAGCGCCTGGGTCAGGCGCCCGAACCAGGTTCGGTGGGCGGGGGTACTGGGCGGGTCCTCGCTCATTGACGCGCGGAAGATGCCCGGAAACGGGCGGGCCGAAAGTTTATCAAAACGGGTGTTACAGGATATTCCGATTCAGAAACAGGTATTTACGAGCGCTTCGATACCACGGAGCGCCGGCTAGTACGGATCGCCCACACCAAGGTCGGCGAGCACCTTGCGCTCGATCGCCTCCATCGCCGTGGCTTCGCGCTCGTGCTGGTGGTCGTAACCGAGCAGGTGCAGCGTGCCGTGCACGGTGAGGTGCGCGTAGTGGTCGCGGGTCCGCTTGCCTTGCGCGCGCGCCTCGCGCGCGACGACGGCCGGACAGATCACGAGGTCGCCGAGCAGCGCGGACTTCGAACGCGGCAGCGCCTCGTAGGGAAAGCTCAGGATGTTCGTTGCGTAGTCCCTGCCGCGGTAGCGCCGGTTGAGAGCGCGCGCCGCCGATTCGCCGAGCAGCACGATGGTGAGCTCGATCGCGCCGCGGCGACGGCCCTCGAGCGCCGCGTGCGCCCACGCCTCGAACGACCGCGCGACCGGCACGCCCTTGCGGCCGGCCTGGTTGTGCACGAACACGCGAAGCTTCGCCGAAGCGCTCATCGCGATGGCGGCGGTTCGGCGCCTTCGTCGCGCTTCTCGTACGCGCGCACGATGCGCTGCACGAGCGGATGGCGCACGACGTCGCGCGCGGTGAAGAACGTGAATGTCACGCCGTCGACATCGCGCAGCACGTCGATCGCGTCGCGCAGGCCCGATTTCACGTGGCGCGGGAGATCGGTCTGCGTCATGTCGCCGGTCACGACCGCGACCGAGCCGAAGCCGATGCGCGTCAGGAACATCTTCATCTGCTC
>DAISJF010000177.1:0-4936 GCA_036821625.1 Rhodanobacteraceae bacterium | reverse complement strand
CCAAGCGCATGCGTTCGAACGTGCGCGATCTCGAAGGCGCGCTCAACACGCTGGTTGCGCGCGCGAACTTCGAGGGACGCCGGATCGGCGCCGAGTTTGCGCAGGAAACACTACGCGATCTGCTGACCGTGCACGCGCAAGCGATCACGATCCCTAACATCCAGAAGACCGTGGCAGACTACTACCAGCTCAGGCTGTCGGATCTTCTGTCGAAGCGGCGCAGCCGTTCGGTCGCGCGGCCGCGGCAGATGGCCATGAGTCTGGCCAAGGAGCTGACCGAGCACAGCCTGCCGGAGATCGGCGATGCGTTCGGCGGTCGCGACCACACGACCGTGCTGCACGCATGCCGAACGGTCCGTGATCTGCGTGAAACCGACGGGAAACTCCGACAGGACTGGGACAAGCTCGTGCGCGTGCTGACCGAATGAGGTCTGTGGAGAAGTTGTGGGGGGCGGGGCGAAGGGAATTTAATCCACAATCGATCCACAGCCCCGCAGGCCACTTACGAAGGGCTTCTTTTGATCGTAAGTGTTTGAAAATAATTGGAAAGTTGTTCTGCAACCTGTTATTCACACGCTCTATAATCACAATATCGCTTCGCTCATAAGAACCAGCAAAAGGACCAGCGCGACATGCGATTCCGGATTCAACGAGAAGCACTCCTGAGGCGACTGCAGCAGGTGATCGGTGTCGTCGAGCGGCGGCAGACCTTGCCGGTCCTGGCCAATCTGCTCGTTGCGGTCGATGCGAGCGGGGTTGCTTTGACCGGGACGGATCTCGAGGTCGAAATGGTCGCGCGCACCGAGGCCGAAGATCTCGAGCCCGGCGAAGTCACGATTCCGGCGCGCAAGTTGTTCGATATCTGCCGTGCTCTCCCGGACGGCGCAACGATCAAGCTCGATCAATCGGGCGAGCGCGCCGTGCTGAGCGCGGGTCGGAGCCGCTTCACGCTGGCGACTCTGCCGGCCAGCGAATTTCCGGTTATCGAAAACATCGAGGTGATCGAGCGCGTCTCGCTGCCCGAGGCGACGCTCAAGTCGCTGATGGAGAGAACCAGCTTTGCGATGGCGCATCAGGACGTGCGCTATTACCTCAACGGCATGCTGCTCGACTTGCGTGATCACTCGCTGCGCTGCGTTGCGACGGACGGGCATCGGCTTGCGCTTGCGGAAACGAAGCTCGACGGCAAGATCGCGGCGAGCCGCCAGATCATCGTTCCGCGCAAGGGCGTGATCGAGTTGCAGGGTCTGTTCGAGGCCGGCGAGGGCGCGGTCGAGCTCGAGTTCGGGCGCAATCACCTGCGCGTTCGGCGTGGCGGCGTCACGTTCACTTCCAAGCTCATCGACGGTCGGTTTCCGGATTACGAAGCGGTCGTGCCGATCGGGGCGGACAAGGAGGTGCGCGCGAATCGCGATGAATTGCGCGCCGGCTTGCAGCGCGCGGCAATCCTTTCGAACGAGAAGTATCGGGGCGTCAAGCTCGAGGTCGGGCCGAACCGGCTGCGGATCGTTGCGCACAACCCCGAGCAGGAAGAGGCGGTCGAGGAGGTCGAGGCGAAGACCGGCGTCGCCGATCTCAGTGTCGGCTTCAACGTGAACTACCTCCTGGACGCGCTCGGCGCGCTGTCGGGCGACGACGTGCTGCTTTGCCTGCGTGACGGCCAGTCGAGCTGCCTGATCCGCAAACCCGAGGGCGACGACACGCGGCACGTCATCATGCCGCTGCGGCTCTAGCTGCTGGGGCCGCGTAGTCCTCGAACTTCCGCGTGCGGCTGCGCGAACTCAGACTCCAGGACCTGCGCGGATTCCGCAGCGTCGAGCTTGAGCTCGACCCAGGGTGGAACGTGCTCGTCGGCGCGAACGGCGCCGGCAAGACGACGCTGCTCGAAGCCGCGTACCTGCTTTCCCACGGACGGACTTTCCGCGGCGGCGGCCGGGAGGCGCTGATCCGGCGCGGTGCCGAGGGATATAGCGTTTACGGCCGCATCGAAACTTCCGTGGCGACCCATGGCGTCGGGCTCTTGCGGAAGAACGGAATCGTGGAAGCGCGGATCGACGGCGCTCCGGCCGCGCTCGCCGATCTGCTCCGTCACGTCGGCGTCGTCTGCTTCGAGCCGGGATCGCACGAGCTGATCTCCGGGGCCGCCGAGGGCCGCCGGCGCTTCCTGGATTGGGGTGTGTTCCACGTGGAACCGGAATTCCTGCGCACGTGGCGCTCGTACCAGCGCGCGCTGCGGCAACGGAATGCGCTATTGCGGGCCGGGGGTTCGGCGGCCGAGCTCGATCCATGGGACCGCGAGCTCGCCGGCAGCGGAACCGAGCTCGCGGCGATGCGCGGGCGGTATGTAGCGGCGTTCGAGCCTCTCGCGATTGAAACGCTGCACGGCCTGCTCGGCGAGCTTGGGCCAGCGCGGATCACGCTGGAGAGTGGTTGGCGAGGCGAGGGCGATCCGCGCGAGATCCTGGCTGCGACGCGCGAGGAAGACATTGCGCGCGGGCATACCACGCGCGGGCCGCACCGGGCGGACTGGGCGATCGCGTTCGAGCGCGCGCCTCGCCGGGAACATCTCTCGCGGGGCCAGGAGAAACTGTGTGCGCTCGGCTGCATCATGGGCCAGGCCAGGGTCTTCGCCGCGCAGTGCGGCGAATGGCCCGTCGTCTGCATTGACGACCTTGCTTCGGAGCTCGACGCGCCCCATCAAGAAGTGCTGGTGCAGTCGCTGCGCGGTTTCGACACACAGATCCTGATCACCGGCACACACGAATCCGGTGCATTTGGGACGGCCCGCACCGACATCGCGAGGTTCCACGTGGAACCGGGGCGTGTCGCCAGACTGCTATAATTACGGATTCGCCACGAACCATCGCCCGCGCCGCTTCGCGGCGCGCTCGCACGCATCCGGAAAACCATGTCCGATCAGTACGATTCCAGTAAAATCAAGGTCTTAAAGGGTCTCGAGGCCGTTCGCAAGCGGCCCGGCATGTACATCGGCGATACCGACGACGGTACCGGCCTTCACCACATGGTCGTCGAGGTCGTCGACAACTCAGTGGACGAAGCGCTGGCCGGCTTCTGCGACCACATTGTCGTGACGATCCACTCCGACGGTTCGGTCAGCGTCGTCGACAACGGCCGCGGGATTCCGGTCGATATCCAGCCCGAGGAAGGGCGCTCTGCCGCCGAAGTCGTGATGACGGTGCTGCACGCGGGCGGCAAGTTCGACGACGACAGCTACAAGGTTTCGGGAGGCCTGCACGGCGTCGGCGTCTCGGTCGTCAATGCGCTTTCGGACCATCTGACCCTGACGATCTACCGCGACGGCCATGAACACCGCCAGGAATACCGTCTCGGCGAGCCGCAGTACCCGCTCAAGATCGTCGGCCCGTCGAACCGCCGCGGCACCACGGTGCGGTTCCATCCGAGCCCGCAGATCTTCACCAACACCGAGTTCCACTACGACATCCTGGCGAAGCGTCTGCGCGAGCTGTCGTTCCTCAATTCGGGCGTCAAGATCGAGCTCGTCGACGAGCGCACGCAGAAGCACGACGTGTTCCAGTACGAGGGCGGCATCCGCTCGTTCGTCGAGCACCTCGCGCAGCTAAAAACCCCGCTACATCAAAAGGTTATAACGTTCACGGCGCAGAACGAAGGCACCACCGTCGATGTCGCGATGCAATGGACGGACGCGTACCAGGAAACCACGTTCTGCTTCACCAACAACATTCCGCAGAAGGATGGCGGCACACATCTCGCGGGCTTCCGCGCCGCGCTCACGCGCACGCTGTCGAACTACATCGAGGCGGCCGGCATCCAGAAGACCGCAAAGGTCGCGCTGTCCGGCGACGACATGCGCGAAGGTCTGATCGCAGTGCTGTCGGTCAAGGTGCCTGATCCGAAGTTCTCGTCGCAGACCAAAGACAAACTCGTGTCGAGTGAAGTCAAGGGAATCGTCGAATCGATCGTCAACCAGAAGTTCGAGGAATTCCTGCTCGAGAATCCAATCGAGGCGCGCTCGATCGCGGCGAAGGTCGTCGAGGCCGCGCGTGCGCGCGAAGCCGCGCGCAAGGCGCGCGAGATGACGCGGCGCAAAGGCGCGCTCGATATCGCGGGCCTTCCGGGCAAGCTCGCCGACTGCCAGGAAAAGGATCCGGCGCAGAGCGAGCTGTTCATCGTCGAGGGCGATTCCGCGGGCGGATCCGCCAAGCAGGGCCGCAACCGGCGCAATCAGGCGGTGCTGCCGCTGCGCGGCAAGATCCTCAACGTCGAGCGCGCGCGTTTCGATCGCATGCTCGGCTCGGCCGAGGTCGGCACGCTGATCACCGCGCTCGGCACCGGCATCGGCAAGGAAGAATTCAACGTCGACAAGCTGCGCTACCACCGCATCATCATCATGACGGACGCGGACGTCGACGGCTCGCACATCCGCACACTGCTGCTGACGTTCTTCTATCGGCAGATGCCCGAGCTCATCGAGCGCGGACACGTCTACATCGGCCTTCCGCCGCTCTACAAGCTCAAGCAAGGCAAGCAGGAGGTGTATCTCAAGGACGATGCCGCGCTGAACGCGTATCTGATCTCGAACGCGGTCGACGGCGCCGAACTCGTCTACAGCACGGACGCACCGCCGATCTCGGGTCCCGGCCTGGAAAAGTTGCTGGCGACGTACCAGTCGGCGCTCGACCAGATCGGCCGGCTCGGCGCGCGGTTCGATGAAACCGTGTTGCGCACGCTGCTCGATGTGCCGCCGCCGCCGCCCGACGCATGGAACGACACGCAGGCAACGCAGGCATGGATCGCGCGACTGCAGATCGCACTCGCATCGGCCGGTCTCGGCCGGCCGCGCGAAGTCGATTACGCCGCCGTGCCGTGGGGCATTTTCACCGATCCCGAATTGGGCCGTGTCGGCCAGACCGAAGCGGAAGCGCTCGCCACGGGC
>DAISJF010000176.1:0-4956 GCA_036821625.1 Rhodanobacteraceae bacterium | reverse complement strand
GCGTGCTGACCGGTCGCATCGAGAACCGGATGCGGCAGCACGAGCTCGACATCGCCGCTGCGCCAGCGCCAGTCGGCGGCGCCGATCTCGGTATGGAAATCGCGATCCGCGATGCGGAGGTCGGCGCGTGCCTTCGCCGCCTCGTCGAGCAATCCGCGCGGCGGCTCGGCTTCGCCGACGATCGCCGGTCGGCCTGCGCGAAAGATGCCGGCTTTCTCGCGGCCGATGCTGTCGCGGTCGTTGCCGAGCCAGTCCTGATGGTCGAGATCGACCGTGGTCACGATCGCCGCGTCGGCGTCGATGAGGTTGACCGCGTCGAGGCGCCCGCCGAGGCCGACCTCGAGCAGTGCGACATCCAGCCTGGCCTCCGCGAACAGCATCAGCGCGGCGAGCGTGCCGTACTCGAAATAGGTCAGCGCAATGTCTCCGCGCGCCGTTTCAATGCGCTCGAACGCGTCGATCAGCACCGCATCGCCGACATCGGCGCCGTCGATGCGCACGCGCTCGTTGTAGCGCAGCAGATGCGGCGACGTGTATGCGCCGACGCGCAATCCTTCGGCGCGCAGGATCGCTTCGAGAAACGCGACGGTCGAACCCTTGCCGTTCGTCCCTCCGACCGTGATGACGACGCGCGCGGGCGCCGACGCGCCCAGCCTTTCCCACACCACGCGCACGCGGTCGAGACCCAGCTCGATCGCGCGCGGATGCACGCGTTGCTGGTGGTCGAGCCAGTCGGCGAGCGTGTGGGGCATTGAGAATGGGAGGGGTTTCGGTTGCGGTAGCCGGTAGCCGGTAGCCGGAAAGCGTAGGGGCTACGAAGCTCTCCGGCTCCCGGCTAACGGTTCCCGGCTACCGTCTCTGCATCAACGCATCAATATCCGCCGCGGCCGCACCGGCAGCTTGCCGCGCCAGTACTGGATCAGCACAAACCCGATCGCCATGCCGCCGAGGTGCGCGAAATGCGCAACGCCGGCCTGCGTCCCCGTGACGCCGAGGAACAATTCGAGGGCGCCATAACCGATCACGAACAGCCACGCCGGCATCGGGATCGGCGGGAACAGCAGCATGATCCGCGCGTGCGGATACATCATGCCGTAGGCAAGCAATAGCCCGAAGATGCCGCCCGAGGCGCCGAGCGTCGGATAGTAGCCGCCGGTCCAGTACGCCATGACCAGGAGCTGCGCGACCGCGGCTCCGACGACGCAGACGAAGTAGTAGAGCGCAAACGGCCGCGAGCCGAACAGGCGCTCGATCGGACCGCCGAACATCCATAGCGCGAGCATGTTGAATGCGATGTGCGCGAGCCCGCCGTGCAGGAAGCTGTAGGTGACGAGCTGCCAGGGCTCGAACCCGGGCACGTCGGCATAGTGGGACGGACCGAGCGGCCACAGCGCGAAGTGGATCAGCAACGCATCGCCGGTCAGCATCTGCAGGAGATAGATGCCGACGTTCGCGATCAGCAACGTTCGGGTGACGGGGGGCAGGTCGAAGGGCATGAGGCGCTCTCGGTCGATCCGGCGCGGATTGTGGACCACGCGCAGGATCGGCGCGAGCCAAGACGCCAACATTCCGTCGCCGCAACGCAATTCAAGGATGGAGCCCGCCGCTTCGGACTCGGGCGCACCGCTACTCGGTGGGCATGGGCGCGGGATCGAAGCCGTCGACGAAGACGCGATCGATCACCGTGACCGATCCGCGCATCCCGCCTTGCAGATTGCCGTGCTGGTCGCAGTAGTAGCCGATCGTGCCGAGCTGGTTGAAGCGGACGACATCGCTCCACGGCTCGTCGCTCGGCGCGGTGTTGGTGCTGCAGTTGATCGCGCAGATGAAGCGGTTGTCGTCCGCGTGCACGTTGTGCAGGCCGCCCGCGTTCTCGAAGCGGATCGAGTCGCCCTGATAGATCGTGATCGACGCGGGCGTATAGGTCAGGTCAGGATTTGCCGTGACGATGAAAACCCTTGCGTGCGCGGCGGCGCAGACGGCGAGCGCCGCGAAAGCGCTGGCTGAGCGAACCGCCCGATTCCGCCGATGCGTCAATTCATGAACCCGAGATCGCTGGTCGGGAAGCGGCCGAGGTTCGGGAAGATGTCGTTGAGGCTCGTGCCGTCGACGCCGAACCAGCTCGCCAGCGTCGCAGAATACTGATCGACCGACTGCTTCGGAATGATCTGCCCGTAGCCGGTGTCGTCGGGATTGCTGCCGCCGGGATTGTTGTCGTCGTACAGCGCGAGCGAAGGCATTGCGCCGTAGAAACGCTGCCCGCGCACGCCGCCGCCGACGACGAAATGATGGCCGCCCCAGCCGTGGTCGGTGCCGTCGTTGTTCGGTGTGAGCGAACGGCCGAAATCGGAGGCGGTGAACGCGGTCACGCCGCTGTCGATGCCGAGCTCGACGGTCGCGTTGTAGAACGCCGACAGCGCCTGCGAAAGCTCGGTCAGATTGTCGACCTGGGTCGGGATCTGCGTGCCGTGCGTGTCGTAGTTGCCGGTCGAGACGAAGTAGATCTGCCGGCTCATGCCGAGCACCTGCCGGACCTTGATCAGCATCGCGACCGCGGCCAGCTGATTGCCGAGATCGGTGTCCGGGAACACGGTCTGCAGCGTGACGCCGTTCAGCGCCGTGTTGATCAGCGTCGCGTTGTCGATCGAGCGCGTCGTCGCCACGGCAAATGCGCGCTCGAGCACGTGCGCCTGGGTGCCGTTCGCGATCAGCGCGTTGTAAGCGGCCACATCGTTGGCGACCACGTTGGGATCGTCGTAGTCAATCAGCCAGGACTCCGGACCGTCGCCGAGATAGCTCATCGTCGGCACGCTGAACGGGCCGCAATCCGGATCGCCGCTCGCCGAGCACGAAGCGCCCCATGAATCGATCGAATACTGGTTCACGATCGAGCCGCGCTGGAAGCGGTTTTCGCCCGAGAGCGTGATGCTCATCGGCACCAGGCCCTGGTTCGCCGAATACAGAAGATCGGCGACGCGGCCGCCCCAGCCGTTCGCGTTCGAATCGTCCGGCCACGAGGTCTGCCACTGGTTGGTCTGATCGTCGTGCGAGAACAGCTGCGAAGGCGTCGGTACGCTCTCGTCCTGGTACTGCTGCTGCGTGATCGGATAGAGCAGGCTGCCGACGTTCGAGACGATCGCCGCCTTGCCGCTGTTGAACAGGCCGCGCAGCTCCGGCATCGCCGGGTGCAGTCCGTACGAGCCGCCGTCGCTCGGCGCGCCGTCGCCGGCGGGACTCAGGCTGTTGGCCTGTATGTCGGCCTGGGCCAGTGCGAGGCCCTGACGCGTTCCCGCGTAGACCGGATACAGCGTGTTGTCGTACGGCACGAGCGTATTGAAGCTGTCGTTGCCGCCGTACAGATAGATGCAGACCAGCGCCTTGTAATCGGTGAATCCGCCCGACGGCCGTTGCGACGCGGCCGCCGCGCCGATCAGGCGCAGGCTGCCGAGCGCGGAGTAAAGGCTGGCGCCGCCGAGTGCGGCACAGATGCTTTTGCGCAGGAATTCGCGACGATTCACATGCATGGTCGCGGCCTCACTTCTGGATCGAGTATTCGGGGGAATTCAGGATCAGATACAGCGCGTGCTGCACGCGCCTGCGTCCGAGACTGCTGCCATAGTCGTCGACGCTCATCTGATTCAGACGCGTGACCAGCACGTCGCGCATGAACGGCGACATCTGGCCGGACATCAGGAGCGTGCTGTACTGATCGATCAATGCGCCGGGATCGTTTGTCGCAAGCACCGCGTCGCGATCTTCGTCCATCTGCATCGTCTCGGGATCGTCGCTCGCGTAGCAATCCTGGCTGCCGGTGTAGTCGCAGAACACTTCGTGGAAGAAGTAGTTCGGCGTCGAGACGATCATCGTGTCGCTCAGGATCTGGAATTCCGGCGCGGCCAGTCCGTCGTCGGCTACTTCGCCGGGCGGCGCGAAGTCGGGCTTGAAGAAGTTGAACACGGTCGGCGAGCGCAGCGGCGCCTGACCGATCTGCTCCTCGATCGGCGGCCATGGATTCAGCGTGCCGATACGGCCGCTGGTCGAGCGCGCGGCCATCGCGCGCCACATCTGCGTGATCTTGAGCAGCGGCTCACGCAGCTTGCCGAACTGGTCGGGCCGCTGCCATTGCCCGAAGCGCGCCTCCGGATCGAGCAGGATCGCCTTGATCACGGCTTTCAGGTCGCCGCGCGTGCCGAACCCGTTGTTGTTGAACGTCTGCGCGACGCGCTGCACGTAGGCCGGGCTCGGGTTGCTGGTCACCAGCCGCTCGATCAGGCGCGTCGCGATGAACGGCCCGACGTTCGGGTGGTTGAATATGTTGTCGAGCGCATTGGTCATTTCCGTCTGCGCATCGCCGCCGTGCACGAGGATGCCGCCCGGCAGGAATACGCCCGGATAGACCAGAAGCTGCTTGTCCGACGTGTTGTCGTGATAGTGCTCGATCGGCTGCATCGGCAGCTGCCACGGCGGATCGTTGTAGTTGCTCGGGCCGCACCAGAAGTAGGTGTCGTAGCCGTCCTGCTCGTCGTAGACGCAGCAGGTATACGTGCTGTCGCCGCAGCCCGTGTTGTTCCAGTCCCAGCCGGTGAACACGGCCGCGAAACCGCGCACGGTCGTCTGATCGTACGTCGCGACCGGCTGACCGTCGACCAGCACCGGCGTACCGTCGATGTTGAGCTGCTTCAGACCGATCGAGAAGAGCTGCTGCACCTCGCGCGCGTAGTTTTCGTCGGGATGGATGTTGCGATCCGGATCCGCCTTCTGGTTCTGGATCATGCTGAGGAAGATGCCCATCGCCGGATGCTTGGTCACGTCTTCGAGCAGGGTCCGGTAGTTGACGAACGCATCCGCGGCGAGCATGTCGTAGAAGCTGGCCAGCGCCCAGGGTTCGTACGAGAGCGTGCCGTTCGAGTTCGAGACCACGAAGATCTCGCTGAGCGCCATCGCCACGCGCTGGCG
>DAISJF010000175.1:0-4960 GCA_036821625.1 Rhodanobacteraceae bacterium | reverse complement strand
AGCGAATCGCCCAAGCAGGCCGGACTGATCTGGGTCGGCACCGACGACGGCAACGTGCAGGTCACGCGCGACGACGGCAAGACCTGGTCGAACGTCGTGCGCAACGTCAAGGGCGTTCCCGAGCATTCGTGGGTGTCGTGGGTGCAGGCCGGAAATTTCGAGGCCGGCACCGCATTCGCTGCGTTCGATCGCCACACCTTCGGCGACATGGCGCCGTACATCTACCAGACGAATGACTACGGCAAGACCTGGACCGCGTTGGTCTCGCCGAAAGACGCGAAGGGCCTGCGCGGCTATGCGCACGTGATCAAGCAGGACACCGTCAAGCCGAACATCCTCTATGCCGGTACCGAATTCGGCCTGTGGATTTCGGTCGATGGCGGCAAGCAGTGGGCGCAGTTCAAGGGCGGCGACATTCCCGCCGTCGCCGTGCGCGACATGGCGTTCCAGGACCGCGATGCCTCGCTCGCGCTCGCCACGCACGGTCGCGGCATCTGGATCATCGACGACCTGACGCCGCTGCGCGCGCTCGACGAAAAGACCTTGAACAGCGAAGCGGCATTCCTGCCGTCGCGGCCGACCCAGCAGCGCATCAATGCGTTCGGCGGCTGGTCGGAAGGCGACGCGGCGTTCAGCGGGCCGAATCCGCCGAACGGCGCCGAGATCACGTACTACCAGAAGAGCCGCCACCTGTACGGCAAGCTCAAGCTCGATATTCTCGACGACAAGGGCCAGGTCATCGACACGATTCCGGCGAGCGTTCGCCGCGGCATCAACCGCGTGACCTGGCAGATGCGCGTCAAGCCGCCGCGTGTGCCGCAGGCCGCGCAGATTGCGGGCAACTCGACGGTCGGTCCACGCGTTCCGCCCGGCACGTACACGGCGCGCATGACCAAGGGCAGCGACGTCTATGAAACCAAGATCGATGTGGGCCTCGATCGCCGCGTGACCTTCTCCGAGGCCGATCGGCGCGCGCAATACGATGCGGCGATGCGCGTCCGGGCGCTGTTCGGCGACATGAGCAGCCTGGTCGACCAGATCAACGCGGTGCGCATGCAGGCCGACGCAGCCGGCGCGAAGCTCGGCGAGAACGATCCGATGCGCAAGCAGCTCACCGCGCTGTCGGCGCACGCGGATGAAATCCGCAAGAAGATCGTGGCGACGAAAGAGGGCGGCGCGATCACCGGCGAGGAGCGCTTGCGCGAGCACACCGACACGCTCTACGGAGCGATCATGTCGTACGACGGCAAGCCCGCCGACTACCAGCTCGCGCGCATCGATTCGCTCAATCGCGAGCTCGGCGACGTGAAGCAGGAGTTCGCCAAGCTGCATGACGGCGAGCTTGCGAAGACCAACGCGAGCCTGAAGGCGAAGAACCTGCCGGAGATCAGCGTGCCCGCCGCGGCGCCGGACACGGCCGGCGCGAGCGGCGGCAAACCCGACAAGGACGGTGAAGCGCGTCCGCCCTGGGATCGCGACTGAGTTC
This sequence comes from Rhodanobacteraceae bacterium, assembly GCA_036821625.1. GTDB lineage: Bacteria > Pseudomonadota > Gammaproteobacteria > Xanthomonadales > Rhodanobacteraceae > Dokdonella_A. Next base: position 3,474 of record DAISJF010000175.1, on the reverse strand, counting down.
CGCAGGCGCGCGGATGTTCTCGCGCGCGTGAGAGACCGAGCGAGCGTGCCGCTCGCTCGGTCCACCTTGCGATTCGGGCGGGTTGCGGCGAGGATGGCTCGAGCCGCCTGGCGAAGTCATGTCCGAGCCGCAGGAACCATCGCCGCCACCGATGACGCCGGCTCGCAACGCCGAGCGCATGCGCTACATCGACGCGTTGCGAGCCGTTGCCGCGCTGCTCGTCGTCTGGCTGCACGCCGCCGGCATGTTCGGGCGGATCAATCCCCATGCCGAGCCGAGCGGCAACTGGCTCGCATTCGTGCCGGACCGGATCGACGTCGGCCACATCGGCGTCGTCGTGTTCTTCCTGATCAGCGGCTTCGTGATTCCTTTCAGCATCCGCGCCGAGACCGTCGCGCCCGCGTCGTCGTTTCTGATCAAGCGCTTCTTCCGCATCTTTCCCGCGTACTGGCTGTCCGTGCCGCTGGCGGCGATCGCGAATTTCTGGATCTGGGGTACGGGCTTCGACGCGCGGGAAGTGATGATCAATCTCGCGATGCTGCAGGATGCATTCGGCGTGCGGCCGGCTGCGGCCGTGTACTGGACCCTCTCGGTCGAGATGGTTTTCTACGCGCTCTGCGTGCTGCTCCTGCTGACCGGGAGCCTGTTCCGGATGCGCAGGGTCGGCGCGCTGGCCTTTCTGCTCGTCGTCGCGTTCGCGGCGATGCTGCCGATGTACGGCCGCATGCGGCCGCTCATGAGCGAGTCGGCCGTGTTCTGGTTTCTGAATCTTTCGGTGATGTTCTGGGGGACGCTGTTCCGGAGCTGGTTCGATTCCGCGCCGTCGGGCCGCGATCGCTTCGGCGGCCTGATGCTCTGGGGGCTCCTTGTCGCGTACGTGATTGCGGTGCCGGCCCTCTCGTTCGCTTCGAGCGGCTACATGCGCAACACGATGGCGACGTATGTCATCGGGTTCGCGATTTTTCTGCTCGGCACGCTCGTCGTGCGCATCGAGACACGTCTGACCGACTGGCTCGGGCGGATCAGCTACTCGATCTATCTGTTCCACACGATCGTATTCATCTCGATCGAATGGTGGCTGCTGCGGCAGCCCGAAGATTCGTGGTGGCGCGCGCACGCGCTGGGCACCTACGCGGCGATTGCGACACTGATCGCGCTCGCGGTCGCGAGTCTGGTCTATCGATGCGTCGAACGTCCCGGCATCCGGGCGGGTCATCGGCTCGCGGCGCGTTGGGGCGCGATGTCCCGACCGGCACGCGCCGGCGCGCGCGCCTGATCACGCGTCCGCGCGGAGACCAAGCTCCCGATGAATCAGTGCGCCGCGGTGGCTGCGACGTTTCCGAACGGCGGCCGCGCCAGCCAGATCACCGGAATCATCAGTACGAACAGCGCCGCATAGAGCAGGAACACGTCGTTGACCGCGAGCGTGAACGCTTCGCGGTTCACGATGCCGTCGATCATCTGCCAGGCGCCGCTGCCGGGCACGCCGATCGCGCCGAGACCGCCGACGAACTGCTGCGTCGCGGCGCTGGTCGGGTTGAGGTGCTCGGCGAGCGTGGCGTGGTGGAAGTCGCCGCGGTGCTGCCAGATCGTGACCGTGACCGCCGTCGAGATGCTCGCCGCGATCGTGCGGAAGAAATTCGACAAGCCCGATGCCGAAGCGATCTCGTGCGGCTTCAGGCCCGACAGGATCACCTGGTTCAGCGGAATGAAGAAGCACGGGATCGCGATGCCCATCAGGAAGCGCGGCAGCACGAACTGCCAGAACGAGGTGTCGGCCGGAAACGTCGAGAACCAGTACGAGGTGGCAGCGAATACCGCGAACGAGAAAGTCACCACCGAGCGCAATTCCAGGCGCTGGATGTTGCGCCCGATCAGCGGCGACATCAGGAACGCGAGGATGCCGACCGGCGCGGTCGCGTAGCCGGCCCACGAGGCCGTGTAGCCGACGACGGTCTGCAGCCACAGCGGGTAGACGACGTTGATGCCGAAGAACGCGGTCATGCCGAGCGCCATCGCGGTCACGCCGATCGTGAAGTTGCGCGAGCGGAACAATGAGAGATCGACGACGGGATGCCGATCGGTCAGCTCCCAGGCGACGAAGAAAGTCAGGCACACCAGCGCGATGATGCCGAGCGTCGTGATCATCGGCGAGGCGAACCAGTCCTTGTCGTTGCCGTTGTCGAGCATGAACTGCAGACAGCCGACGCCGACGATCAGCAGCACGAGGCCCACCATGTCGATGGGTGCCTTGACCGTCACCGATTCGCGATCGCGCAGCACCGCCCAGGTGATCAGCACGGCGAGCATGCCGACGGGCACGTTGATGTAGAAGATCCACGGCCAGGAATAGTTGTCGGTGATGTAGCCGCCGAGGATCGGGCCGAAGATCGGCGCAACCACGACGGTCATCGCCCACAACGCCAGCGCAAGACCTTTCTTCTCGTTCGGGTAGCTGTTGAGCAGGAGGCTCAACGACAGCGCGACCATCGGACCCGAGCCCGCGCCCTGGAGCAGCCGGCCGACGACCAGCATCGGCATGCTCGTGGCGAGACCGCAGAACGTCGACATCGCGACGAACAGCAATGCCGATACGCAGAAGCTGCGCACCTCGCCGAAGCGCCGCCCGATCCAGCCGGACAGCGGCTGCATGATCGCGCTCGCGAGCGAATACGAGCTGATCGCCCAGGTGCCTTCCTGCGGGCTCACCGCGAGGCTGCCGGCGATGTGCGGCACCGACACGTTCACGATCGTGATGTCGAGCACTTCCATGAACGTCGCGAACGCGACCGCGATGGTCAGCAGCGCGAGCGGTGCGCCGTGCAGCGGGGGAAGCGGTTTTCCTGGCGCGGCCGCGGCCATGGTTGGGCTCAGTGCGCGAGGTTCGCGCGCACGACGGCGTTCGCTTCGGCCTCGGCCTTGGCGAAATCGCTGGCATAGACATCCGTCTCCGCGACCGGCTTCGTTGCCGGCGACGCTGCGAGCACCGGGCCGGTGCGATCGTGCGTGTCGACTTTCACCGCCGTGGACAGGCCGACGCGCAGCGGATGCGTATCGAGATCCTTCGGGTCGAGCGAGATGCGCACGGGTACGCGCTGCACGACCTTGATCCAGTTGCCCGATGCGTTCTGCGGCGGCAGCAGCGCGAACGCGGCGCCGGTTCCGGGCGCGAGTCCGACGACCTTGCCGTGAAAGTCGAACGTCCCGCCGTAGATATCGCTTTCGATCGCGACCGGCTGACCGATCCGGATATTGCGCAGCTGGCTTTCCTTGAAGTTCGCGTCGATCCAGAGATCGTGAAGCGGAATGATCGTGAGCAGCGGCTGGCCGGGCTGGATGCGGGCGCCGACCTGCACCGAGCGTTGCGCGACATAACCGCCGAGCGGCGCGACGATCGCGTTGCGCCCGGCATTGATCCACGCCTCGCGAAACGCGCGGGCCGGGCCCCTGGCGGCAGCGGCTTCCCGGCCGGGG
>DAISJF010000174.1:0-4966 GCA_036821625.1 Rhodanobacteraceae bacterium | reverse complement strand
CCGCCGGCAGCAGGATGTAGCGCGCCTGTGGCCGGCCGCCGGTGGGTCGCGCCGTGCCGCGATCGACATAGCCGGCCGCGATCAACGCGGTGAGGTGCTGCCTCACCGCGTTGTGCGTGACGCCAAGCGCCTCGCAGAGCGCCTCGACCGTCGCACCCTGCGGAGCCAGCAGCAGTTGCCGCAGCAGTTTCTGCTGCGTGGGACCGAGCTGACGCAGGGCGCTGGCATGTTTCAAGCGGACGGACTCATGTGGCCTTGGCGGGGAATTGCTTGGCGATGCCGTCGGACAACGCATCGGCGATCGTGTTCATGTGCGCCTGCATCGTGGTCCAGGTCGTTTCGGCCGCGGCCTTGTCGCCCTTCATGATGTCGCCGATCAGCGCCGCATGATGGCCCGCGTGCGTGACGAGCAGGCCTTTGACCGTGCCCTCGGGCAGATTCGGATTCGCGCCGGAAAGGAACTTCGCGATCGCATCGGCATTCGTCGACAGATCCTGCATCGCTTTCGAGCTCGCCGCCGTGTCGCCGGCCTTGTCGGCATCGGTCAGCGCCTTCACGCCGGCCCAGTGTCCGGCCAGCAGCTCGAGCATCTTCTTGCCCGCCGCGTCACCGTAGAAGCTGCCGACCGCGTCGGCGATCTTCTTCGCATTGGCGACGACCGCGTCCGCGGACTTCTTTTCCTCGGCGGCGTTGCCGGCCTTGACCGCCAGTGCGTACTCGCGCGTCGTCTGCGCATGCCCCTGCCAGAGCTCGCGCATCGTCGCGTGGAGTTTCGGCGAAGCGGGCGCCGCGGCCGCGTCGGTCGCGGCATGGGCCGGTGTCAACGTGAACTGCGGCGCGGCGGCCGCGGCAACCGTCAGCGCGAGCGCGCCGACAACGATCCTCATGGGTTTCATCGGGAGGGCTCCTTGCGATCCCGTCACATCGACGGTGGCTCCATCCTGCCGGGCTGGGACAAATAGTAAAGCAACCTATGTGCAAAGCCTACCGGATCGGGGTTCGGCTCAGAAGTGTTCGTGGGCGCGACGCGGAACTGCCGGTGATCGATCGTCACGCCGCGAAGCACGTTTCGCGGATCGATCGGTACCAGGCCTGCGCGGCGTCGCGCTCTGCGGCCGAAGGCGGCGACGGCGCGTCGGTGGCGGCGGCGGTATCCGGCTCGATGCGGCCCTCCGCAATGCGAAACCGCGCGCGGATCGCGAGCGCGCGATCGAGCGCAACGGCGCTGTAGCAGACGCTGGAGAGCTCGGGCGCCGGCAACTCGCGACCGCGGAGCCTTGCGACGATCGCGGCGACGCATTGCCGCGCCTGGCTCAGCGCCGCCGAAGCGGCTTTCGGCATGGCATCGGCGATGGATGCATCGCCGATGACGTACACGTGCGGAACCTGCGTCGATTCGAAGCTCGCCGAATCGACCGGGCACCAGCCGTGTCCGCTCGCGAGGCCGACGTCTGTGGCGAAGCGTCCCGGCGCCTGCGGCGGAATCACGTTCGCGAGCGCGACGCGATGCGCGCCGCTCGCCGTGTGCAACGTGTTCGCGCGCGGATCGACGCGTTCCACTGCGCCGCCCTGCATCGGCGGTATCCATTCGATGCGACCGTGATACCGCGTGTCCCATGCGGCCGTGAAAATCTCCTGACGCGGGAAGCGGTTGTTGGCATCGAAGATCAGGACTTTCGAGCGCGGCTTGTGGCGCGCGAGGAATTCCGCAATGAGACTTGCGCGCTCGTACGGGCCGGGCGGACAGCGCATGAGGCCGGCCGGCACGCTGATCGCGAACACGCCGCCGTCGTCCATGGCGCGCAACCGCTCGGCCAGGCGCATCGTCTGCGCGCCGGCTTCCCATGCGTGAGGCATGCGTTCGGCGGCGGCTTCGTCATAACCCTCGGGCGTGCCCCAGAGGAAACGGATTCCGGGTGCGACGACGCACATGTCGTAGGTGCGCCGCGAGCCATCATGGAGCCTCACGTTCCGCGCATCCGCGTCGAGCGCGGCGGCGCGTGCGCGCAAGAAACGCACTCCCGCACGGCGAAGCCCTTCGCGCGTCAGCGTCAGCGATGCGATCGTGCGCGCGCCGACCACGACTTCGTTGCTCATCGGGCAGGTCACGTAGCGCTCGTCGGGATCGATCAGTGTCACGTCGACGGAAGGGTCCGCTTGTTTCAGCAGCAGCGCGCACGCCGAGCCGCCGAAGCCGCCGCCGACGATGACGACGCGCGGGTTCGCCGCGCGTGAGCTTCGCGGCGCCATCGCGGTCGCGACGGAGAGCGCCGCGGCGCCGAGGAAGGTCCGCCGCTTCACGCTATTCCCACTCGAGCTCCTGGTACACGCGCGAAACGTTGTGCGCGTTCGCGGTGTCCCAGAGCAGCCAGCTCTTCTTTTCCGATAGGCCGACATTTGCCGTCGCGTGTTCGATCGGCTGACCCGCGGCGATTTCCTTGCGCACGCCGTCGACGAGCACTTCGAGATAGCGGCGCTCCGGCGCGAGCGCCGCACCGAGGTCGCGCACGACCGGGCCATGTCCCGGCACGACGACCGTCGCGTGGATCTTCGCGAGATCGTCGATTGCCGCGAGCCAGCCCTTGGCGCTCCCGTCGAGCGCCGGCACGCGGCCGACGAACAGGAGATCGCCGGTCCACAGCACGCCGGCGTCGTTGACCGTCACCGTGAGGTCGCTGTCGGTATGCGCTTTCGGCCACGCGCGCAGCGTCAGCGTGCGGTCGCCGAGGTCGAGATCGCGCGTCGTCGCGACGGTCGTGTCGGGGCCGATGACCTGATCTCCTGATGCCGGCGCGTCGAAGTCGTCCGCGTAGTGCTCGACGAAGTAACCGCGGCTCGCGTCGATTGCCGCCGCGAGTGCCGCACTGCCGACGAACGAGGGCTTGTCCGCCTTGAACGCCGCGTTGCCGAGCACGTGGTCGACGTGCACGTGCGTATTGATCACGTAGCAGATCGGGAGTTTCGTATGCGCGCCGATCGCCGCGCGCAACGCGCGTCCGGTGCGCACCGAGCCGCCGGTGTCGACGACCGCGACGCAGCGTCGACCGAGGACGAAGCCGATGTTCGCGATGTCGTCGTGGCCCGGCGCGTCCAGCGCGACCGCTTTGCCTTCGTGCACGAACACGCCGCGCGCAACTTCACGGACCCCGAACGAAGGAGTTGCGGCGCGCGCGAACGCACAAACGGCGAGCACGCACGCCAGCACGGAGCCGACGCGCGATCCGCCCGCTCGAGGCATCAGCGCATTCCGCCGGCCGCGGCCACCGCGCGCGGCGCGGCGCCGCCGTTCCATGTCGCGCTGAAATGCGCGTCCTTCGAATCGCTCGCTTCGAGCGTCACCGGCGTCGCGATCGGTTGCGCGCTGACGATGCGAAATGTCGGGTTCTCGCTGATCGAGATCCCGCTCTCGATATCGAGCAGCGGTTTGCCGCCCGTCGTCAGCTGCATGTGGGAAACGTAGTGCGGCGGAATCGCGTCGCCGGTCTTCGGATCGATCTGGAAACCCGAATAATTCGGATGGCGCACGCTCACCTGCAGCGACGTGCCGTCTTCGGATGGCCGAAAGCGCACGTCACCGATCTTGCCTTCGCCGGACGCATTCGGCGGCGACGAACAGCCGCCCTCGGCGCGCACCCAGGCGCTGCGCATCTCGAGCTTTCCGTCCGTCGTCTCCGCGATCGCGCGCACCGCGGTCGCGCGATCGACGCGCACGCGGAAATCGATCTCGGCGATCGGCTGGCCCGCACCGATATCGAGCGTGGCGACGACGGGCGACGGATTGTTGTCGATGACGACGCGCACCTGCTTGATCTTGCCGACCGCATCCTTGCCGAAATGCAACGCGACCGGAGTAGCCGCTGGATCCGGCGTGCTGCCGGGCGCCTCGACGTGCATGAAGCTCTCGTCGACCTCGCCGAGCTCGCGATCGCCGTAGAAATGCGGGCGCAGGAACTGCCAGGCGCCGACGGGCGGCGGCGTCGCATCGGCGGCAAACGCGTTCGCGATTGCGAGCGCCAGACTCCCGCCGACCAGCAGGCGCGTGCGGAGCGGAATCGGAATCGATCGCGACATGGATGAACCGGTTTTGAGCGCGCGATTTCGAACATACGCCGCGGGTCGCCCGATGTCCATGCGCGGCCGACTCAAGCGCGCAAGCGGAGTTCCCTCAGCCCGCGCGCGCCTCGGCGAGCGCGCCGCGCGCGGCTTCGAGCGTCGCGGCGATGATCTCTTCCGTGTGCGCGATCGAGACGAAGCCCGCCTCGAACGCGGACGGCGCGATGTAGACGCCGCGTTTGAGCATGCCGTGGAAGAAGCGGTTGAACATCGCAACGTTGCAGGCGGTGGCCTGCGCGTAGGTCTCGACCTTTTGCGGCGTGAAGAAAAGGCCAAACATGCCGCAGACGCGGTTCGTGCTCAGTGCAACGCCGGCTTCGGCCGCGGCTGCGGTGAACGTGTCCGCCAGAAGGCGCGTGCGGCGATCGAGCTCGGCATGGAAATCCGGCGTCTGGATCAGCTCGAGCATGGCGAGACCCGCGGCCATCGCGACAGGATTGCCGCTGAGCGTGCCGGCCTGATAGACCGGCCCGGCGGGCGAGATCTGCTGCATGATCTCGCGCCGCCCGCCGTACGCGCCGACCGGCATGCCGCCGCCGATGATCTTGCCGAACGTGGTGAGATCCGGCGTGATGCCGTAGCGCTGCTGCGCGCCGCCGAGCGCGACGCGGAACCCGGTCATCACCTCGTCGAAGATCAGGAGCGCGCCGTGCTCCGTGCAGAGCTCGCGCAGCGCCGCGAGATAGCCGTCGCGCGGCAGGATCAGGTTCATGTTGCCGGCGATCGGCTCGATGATCAGCGCGGCGATCTCGTCGCCGACTTCGGCGAAGAGTTTTTGCGCCGCGTCGAGATCGTTGTATGGAATCGTCAGCGTGAGGTCGGCGAGCGCTTTCGGCACGCCCGGTGAAGTCGG
>DAISJF010000173.1:0-4967 GCA_036821625.1 Rhodanobacteraceae bacterium | reverse complement strand
CTGATGAGCGCGTGTGCGGTGAAAGCGAGGCCCGGCACGCTCGGAATCCGGAACGCGCCGCCGTTCGTCGGAACCCGTTGCCAGCTCACGCCGCAGTAGTGGTCGAGCACGCGAAACAGCGGATTGCCGCTTTCGAGATCGTTGCGCACCGGCTCCGTGCACCAGATCTCCAGAGGTTGCCGATGCTCACGCAGCATGAGAAGGCCTGTCGCGTGGTCGATCTGCGCATCGATCAGAAGAATCGCGCGGATCGCCGTGTCGCGCAGCGAGCGCGCCGGCTGCAGCGCGGGCGCCGCACGGAGCTGGCCGAGAATGTCGGGCGAGGCATTGCACAGGAGCCAGTTCTCGCCGTCGCCCGAGATGGCAATCGAGGACTGCGTGCGCGGCTTCGCGTTCAGCGTGCCCTTGCGCACGCCGTCGCAGTTGCGGCAGTTGCAGTTCCACTGCGGGAAGCCGCCGCCGGCCGCGGAGCCGAGTACGAGCACACGCATGGGCGGCGGGCGATTTGCATCGCCGATGCCGCGAGCGCGCCGACGGCAAGGCCGTGACGTCGGCGCGCCGCGGCGGTCCGCCTCAGCGGGTGGAGATGTACATCGTGATTTCGAAGCCGAAGCGCTGATCGCAGGCTTGCGGTGTTTCCCACTTCATGACGAGACCTCTTCGATCGGAGTGACCGCCGGCCATGGAATGCCGGGTGGTACCTGACTGCGCCGGCGATCGGCCGGCTTCCATGCGAGGTCGAGTGTGGCCGCGGCGGCGGCCGTGCGCATCGCCGGAGTCCTGATTCCGGCCTCACGATTTTCTGTAGTCGGACGCGACCGCCGCCGCCGGGCCCGATGGCCGGGGGATGCGGTAGCATCGAATCGATGTCGTCCTCGCCCGTGCCGATCGTGCCTTCCGCGTCCGCAGCGTTCGATGCCGGCTGGCTCGATGCGGGCGATGGCCATCGCCTCTACTACGAGCAGGCCGGCGCCACGGACGGCGTGCCGGTCGTGCTGCTCCATGGCGGTCCGGGATCGGGCAGCACCGTGCGGCAGCGCGACTTCTTTGACGGACAGCGCTACCGCATCGTCCAGTTCGATCAGCGCGGCTCGGGCCGCAGCACGCCGCTCGGCGAGACGCGATACAACCACACCGATGCGCTGATCGCGGATATCGAGACGCTGCGCACCCGGCTCGGCATCGAGCGCTGGCTCGTCTGCGGCGGCTCCTGGGGCTCCGCGCTCGCGATCGCGTATGCGGCGCGCCATCGCGACCGCGCGGCCGGCCTGTTGCTGCGCGGCATTTTCCTGACCGGGAAGGGCGACCTCGACTGGTTCTTCCACGGCGTCGCGGCGCTGGCGCCCGAGGCCAACGCGGCGTTCCTGCGCGTCGTTCCGCGGCGCTGGCAGCGCAATGTCGTCGCGTGGCTCGACCGCTGCTTCGCGCGCGACGATCCGCGCTGCGGCCAGATCGCCTCGGCATGGCAGGCCTACGAGCTGGCCCTGTCGGGCGATCACCTCGCGCCGAGGTCGGGTCCGATCTCTCGCGCGCCGGAGAGCGAGCCGTCGCAGCGGCTCGTCGCCAAGTATCGCGTGCAGGCGCACTATCTTCGGCGCCGGTGTTTTCTCGGCGAGCCGGCCGTGCTCCGTGCGGCCGGTGCGCTGCGCGGCATGCCGGTCGCGCTCGTGCACGGCGAGCAGGATCGGATCTGCCGGCCGATCAATGCCTGGCGCGTGCAGCGCGCCTGCGCAGGAAGCCGTCTCGCCTGGGCGAAGCAGGCGGGTCACAACCCGTTCGATTCGGCGACGGCGACGCTGCTGCGAACTGCGGCCGACGCGTTCGTGTCGACCGGCGACTTCGCCGCGTGGCCGGATATGTCAGCGAGCCGCCCATGAGCCTGCGCCTGCAGATCAACCTGCTGCTGGCCGGCGTGATCGTCGTGTTCACGGTCGTCGTGCTCGCTTTCGAAGTCGTCGACACGCGGCGAAGCGTTCGCGAGGAAACCGAAGCGGCGAACCGCGTGGCGACGCAGCTGCTCGGTTATTTCGTCAATACCTATGCGCAGACCAGCACGCCGATCGTGCTGGAGTCGCTCGAACGGCTCGGCCGCGTGCGCTCGACCGAAATCACGCTGCGCGACGATGCCGGCCACGCCGTCTACCACTCGCCGCCGTCGCCGTACAAGGCGGGCCGCGATGCGCCGGCCTGGTATTCCGCGCTGGTCTCTCCGGAGCCGATGCGCAGCGAGCTGCGCTTCTACGACAGCGTGCTCACGATCGAGGCCAATCCATCGCGCGCCGTGCTCGACGGCTGGGACGACATGGTCACGCTGCTCGAGTTCGGCGTGTTCGTTCTGGTGCTCGGCAACGTGCTCGTGTTCTGGCTCGTGCGACGCGCGACGCAGCCGTTTCTCGTGATCGAGCGCGGTCTCGCCGACGTCGAGCGCGGCGCGTTCCATACGCGTCTGCCGGCGCTGACCGGAGCGGAGGCCGGCAAGATCGCGCTGGCGTTCAACCGGATGGCGGCCGCGATCGAAGACAATCTCAACGCGCGCGCCGAAGCCGCCGATGCGCGGCGACGGCTCGAGCTTGCCGACGTCGTGCAGACGCGCCTGGAGGACGAGCGCGCGCACATCGCCCGCGAGCTGCACGACGAGATGGGCCAGAACCTGACCGCGATCCGGAGCCTCGCGCTGTCCCTCGCGCGGCGCGAGCCCGGCGACGCTGCAACGACCCAGGAAGCCGCGCAGCTGATCGCCGATACGTCCGCCAGGCTGTACGGTGCGATGCACGAGCTGATTCCGCGCCTGCGTCCGTTGACGCTGGAAAATCTCGAGCTGGCCGACGCCGCCAGCGAGCGCGTCGCCGAATGGCGGCGCCTGCATCCCGACATCGCGTTCACGCTCGATCTCGGCGCGCTGCCGGAGCATCTCGGCGAGAGCTACGCGCTGGCGGCGTATCGGATCCTTCAGGAGGCCGTCACCAACGCGCTCCGCCACGCGGACGCGCGGCGCATCGCGATCCGCATTGGCTGCGATGCAAAGGCATTGCAGCTCGAGATCGTGGACGACGGCCGCGGCCTGCCGCAGGATTGGGAGCGTCCCGGCCACTTTGGCGTGCGCGGGATGCGCGAGCGTGCGCGCGCGCTCGGCGGCGACGTCGAGATCGAGAATCGCGGCGAGGGCGGCACGCGCGTGCAGGCGCGGCTGCCATTGACATGATCGACGGTCGAAGACCGTCGACATCCTTCCCTCGCCCGCGCAGCGGGACAGGGAGGACCGCTCGCGAAGCGAGCGGTGGGTGAGGGACGCTCGATGATGACAAACACAAAAACCCGCGTGATGCTGGTCGACGATCACGCCGTCGTGCGCGTCGGTTTCCGCATGCTGCTGTCGGTCAGCCCGCTGATCGAGGTCGTCGGCGAGGCCGACAGCGGCGAGGCGTGCTACCAGCAATATCCGGAGATCCGGCCCGACGTCGTGATCATGGATCTGTCGATGCCGGGCATGGGCGGCATCGAAACCGTGCGCCGGCTGCTCGCGCGCGACCGGAATGCGCGCGTGCTCGTGTTGTCCGCCCACGAAGACACCGCGCACCCGAAGCGCGTGCTCAAAGCCGGCGCGCTCGGCTATCTGTCCAAGCGCAGTGCGCCTGAGGAGCTGATCGACGCGGTCGCAGCCGTCGCATCCGGGCGCATCTACCTCGATGCGGACACGGCGCGCAAGCTCGCCCTGCAGGACCTCGGCGGTCCGGGCGGCCAGGTCGAAGCGCTGTCCGAGCGCGAGTTCGCCGTGTTCATTCAGCTCGCGCGCGGGGAATCGGTGAACCGGATCGCCGAAACGCTTTCGCTGTCGCCGAACACCGTCGGCACGCATCTCTACAACATCAAGCAGAAGCTCGGCGCGGCGAACCAGGCCGAGCTGACGCTGATCGCCGTCCGTAACGGCCTGATTGAGGCGTGACCTCGCCAGCGCGGCGAAACCCGCACGCTCTTCTCCCTCTCCCGCTTGCGGGAGAGGGTTGGGGGTGAGGGGAGTCTTGGCACGTGCTCTCCAGAGCGCCCTCATCCGCCTGCCGGCACCTTCTCCCGCAAGCGGGAGAAGGGTTCACCCGTCGCCTTGCGATATTCCCCGGCGATCACATATCCCTGAATCACGCCGCGTTTCAGGATTTGAGACGCCCACGCGCAAAATACGACCATGCCCCTCGATTCGTTCCACTCCGCCGTCGCCGCCTGGTTCCGGCGTACGTTCGCGGCGCCGACGCCGGCGCAGGAACAAGCCTGGCCGGCGATCCGCTCGGGCCGCAACACGTTGATCGCGGCGCCGACCGGATCGGGCAAGACGCTGGCGGCGTTCCTGGCTGCGATCGACGATCTGGTCCGCCGCGGTGTCGAGCAGGCGCTGCCGGACGAAACGGCAGTCGTCTACGTCTCGCCGCTGAAGGCGCTCTCGAACGACGTACGCATCAATCTCGAAGTACCGCTCGCCGGGATCCGCGACGAGCTCCTGCAGCTCTGGCTGCCGGACGTCGAGATCCGCACGATGGTGCGCACCGGCGACACGCCGCAGGCCGACCGCGACAAGATGCGCAAGCGGCCGCCGCACATCGTCGTGACGACGCCGGAATCGCTGTACATCCTGCTCGGCTCGGAATCGGGCCGGCGCATGCTGTCGACGACGCGCACGGTGATCGTCGACGAGGCGCACGCGCTGGCGCCGAACAAGCGCGGCAGCCATCTCACGCTGTCGCTGGAGCGGCTCGACGCGCTGTGCGGACGGCGCGTGACGCGCATCGGGTTGTCGGCGACGCAGAAACCGATCGGAGAGGTCGCGAAGTTTCTGACGGGTTCGCAGGCCGCGTTGCCGCAGACCGCCTCGACCGACCCCGACCGTCGTCCCGGCGAAAGCCGGGACCCATTGTCGCTTTTTGCGGAAAGCAAGATGGATCCCGGCCTTCGCCGGGATGACACAGGCGGAGAGTCTT
>DAISJF010000172.1:0-4976 GCA_036821625.1 Rhodanobacteraceae bacterium | reverse complement strand
AGCGCGGAACGACCGCGCATCCGTCTGCAGGCGGAGTCGAACGGACGAGGTCCTGAGCTTCCGAGGGGCGTGCGCGCAGAGTGTGCTGAGCTGTGCGTGTCGGGTATTCAATCTTTGGTCGGCATGCCCAGCACGATCGGTTGTCCGCCCGAGTTCGTGCCGGCGGCGCGGATGACCCAGTTTCCGCTGAAGCCGGGGAGCGCGGTCGGATTCAGCAGCAGGCCGACCTGACCGAGATCCGGCGCGGCGCCGACGTCATCGAACAGCGCGATCCACGAGCGTCCCACGAACGGGCCCGAGTCCGCGCTGGCCGGCCGATTGCCGACGTTCGGCGCCGGATTGGTCAACGCGATCAGCACGTCGCCGGGACCATTCACCACGATCGGCGTCGGCAGCGTGATCGTGACGAAATTGTCGGATGGCGCCGGCATCGTGTAGCCCTGATACGAGCCGATCAGCACCGCGCCGTTGGACGGGTTGGTGTCGCCATCCTGAAAGACATAGAAGTTGATGTGATCGCCGGGCGCGTTCCATCCGGGCTCGCTGCCGAAGATCGTCGAGATCGACCTAATCGTGATCGGATAGTCCGCCGGATCCGGCGTGAAGCGGTTGAGCCACACCAGGCCGCAATATTCCGCGCAGCCGACGCCGATGAAGCTCGCGGTCAGCTCGTCGATCCGGAACGCGCAATCGCCCTGATCGCAGACGACGCCGACGCCGTTGCCGCTCAGCGTGCCCTTGACCGCGACGTACATGTGCGCGTCGGGCGCGGCGCCGTTCGATTCGTGGAACGAAAGCTCGGCGAACTCTGCGCCGGCGAGCGAAGGATCGGTCGTCGCGGTCACCGAGATCGTCTGTGCGTCGCGCGCGTCGAATCCGCCCACGAAGATCGTGTCCGCGCTGCGGCCGGTGCCGTCCAGCGAAAACGTCACCGGATCGACCACGAGGTCGACGCCCGTGGGCGCATTCACGCTGACTGTCCACGACGACGGTCCGGGCAGCGCATCGCGCAGCGTGCGCGTCCACGTGCACGGCGCAGGCACATCGCAGCCGCCGACGTTGCGCAGGCTCGCCATGTTCAGTGTGGTCGGATCGCCGCCGTGATCGGGATCGGCGGCGAGGTAGTTCGCGTAGGTTTCATCGAGGACGAAACCCGCGAGCGCCGCGCGGGACAGATCGACGCGGCCGCCGCCGACGTCGTCGGGCGTCCATGGCGTCACCAGGTCCTCGCGCGTGCCGCCCGTGAACGCGGTCAGCATCAGCGCCGACTTCACTTCCGAAGGCGTCCATTCCGGATGGATCGAACGCAGCAGCGCGGCCGACCCCGCGATGTGCGGCGTCGACATCGACGTGCCGCTGAAGTAACCGTAGTTGTTCTCGGCGGCGTCCAGCGCCGCATAGATGTTGACGCCGGGACCGGTCAGATCGGGCTTCGTGACCGAGGCCAGCACGTCCGGTCCGCGCAGGCTGAATCCGGCCAGCACGTCGCCCTGCCGCGTCGCCGGCGCGAAATCGACCGTGACCGGCGTCGGCGCGCTCGCGTCGATGAAGTCGATGTACGCCTGTCCCTGTGTCTGCAGGATGCTGTACGCCGGCAGCGTCGCGGCGCCGACGTTCATGAAAATCGCGCCGTCCTGATCGTTGTAGACCACGGCGAGCACCGCGCCGGCGGCTTCGGCGTTGTCGATCTTCTCCTCGTACGTGCAGTTGCCGCGCTCGAGCAGCGCGACGGCTCCGTCGAAATATCCCGGCGGAAATCCGCCGTTCGCGGTGCAGCCGATCGGATTGTCGGCCGAGTAGCGCAACGGCACATTCGACATCGGCGCGCCGACGTTGAGTCCCGAGCCGGGCAGCATCAGGATGTCCTGCGTATCCGCCGGCGGCGCGCCGGGACCCGTCGCGCTCAGCGTGCCCGTGCCGGAAACGTTCTCGTCGTGCGTCGACGCCGCGACGGTCGCGACCCAGGGGCTGATGTTCGACACACGTCCGCCGGGATCGTTGCAGCCGGGGCGCGTGTTGCCGGCCGCCGCCGCGACGAAGATGTCGTCGGCCAGCGCGTCGAGCCAGATCCCGTCGCCGTCGCTCCACGGCGAATCGCCGGGCTGGCTCCCGCAGTTCGGGCCGATCGAGAAATTGATCACGTCGACGCGATCGGCCATCGCGTTCTCGATGCCGGCCGTGATCGCGGCGTCCGTGCAGCCCGTATCCGGGCACACCTTGTACGTGCGCAACTGAGCACACGGCGCGACGCCGGACATGAACGTGAAAGGCGGCGGCAATGTCGGCGGCGGATTCGCGCTGCCGTCGAGCGTGTTGCCCGCCGCGGTGCTCGCGGTGTGCACGCCGTGTCCGTTGCCCGGGTCGGCTTCCGGATCCGGGCCGTTGCAGACGCCGAACTCGTCCGTCGTCGAACAATCGAGCGCGCCCAGCAATTTGTGGTTCGACGCGCCGAAGCCGCAGGTCGCATCGTCGGCGAACGACGGGTGCGCGCTGTTGATGCCGGTATCGAGCACGCCGACGACAGTGCCCTCGCCGCGGTTCCCGACGCCGCCCGGCACCGCGCTGCCGTTCCAGACCGAATCCGCGCCGATGAACTCCGGTCCGCGATAGGTTTCGAGCACGAACGCGCGCGACGCGCGTACGGACGCGACGCCCGGCACGCGCGCGACGCGCGAAGCTTCGTCCGGCGTCAGCGTCGCGGCGACGCCGTTCATCGTGATGGCGTAGCGGTGCGTGACCGCGAGATGACGACCGAGTGCGGATTCGATCGCGGCAAGGTGGCTCGACCGCCGCTCGTCGAGATACGTCTGATATGCGTGCGCCGCCGCCGAGCGCACATCGATCTTGCGTTGCAGCGTCGTCGAGAGGGCCGTGGCGGGAATGCCTTGCGTGCCGCCCGGGTAATGGAGCACGCCGGGTTCGTCGAAACGGATGATGTAGGTCTGCGCGCCCGAGCTTGCGGCCGAGAGTCGGGCCGGCGCCGCGGTCAGCGTTCCGGCGATGCCCGGAGTCCCGCCGCCGAGCGCAACGGCGATCGCGGCGACGAGCGCCGTGAGGCGCGACTGACTGCTCATGACGATTCCGTGCCCGACATCTTCCCGTGCCACTACGCGAGATCGTCTCGCAAACGGACGCTAGATTACGACGCCCCGACAGCGGTGCGCATCCCCAAAAAAAGAGGCGAGGTTTCCCCCGCCTCCCAAGAATACCGATTGGAACGATCAACGGGTCACGGTTGGCCTTCCACCGCCACGTAGATATGCGCATCCGGCGCCAGACCATTCGCCTCGTGGAACACGATCTCGGCGAACGTCACGTCCGCCAGCGCCTGCGTCGGTGTCGCGGTGATCGTCAGCGGCTGGAATTCGGGCAGCGGCGGCGGCGGAGCGCCGTCGAAGCCGTCGCCGAAGATGCGGTCGCCACCGGTGAACGCGAAGCTGCTCGGATCCACGGTGACGTTGAGCCCGGTCGGGTTGTTCACCGTCACGGACCAGTTGGCCGCGCCGCCCAGAGCGTTGCGGATCGTGCGGGTCCAGGTGCACGAAGTCGCGCAGCTCACGTTGCGCGCACTCGGGATGTTGAGCGTCGACGGGTCACCACCGGTGCCGGGATCGGCCGCCAGGAAGTTGTCAAAGGTCTCGTCCATAACGAAGCCCGCGAGCGCGGCCTTGGTCAGATCGACGCGACCCGAGCCGACGTCGTCGGGCGTCCACGGCGTGGTGAGGTCTTCCTCATGGCCGCCGGTGAACGCAGTCAGCATCAGCGCGGACTTCACTTCCTGCGGCGTCCAATCCGGATGGACCGCGCGCAGCAGCGTGCCCGACCCTGCCGTGTGCGGCGTTGCCATCGACGTGCCGCTGAGATAGCCATAGCTGCCCGAGGCGGTATCGAGCGCGGCATAGATGTTCACGCCGGGCGCGCCGATATCGGGTTTCGTGATGCCGTCGAACGGCGGCGGTGTCGGGCCGCGCAGGCTGAAGCCCGCGAGCACGTCACCCTGCACGACCGATGGCGTCAGGTCGACCGTCGTCGGCGTCGGGTCGTTTGCGTCGATGAACGTCTCGAGGTTCTGACCATCCGTCATCAGGATGCTGTAGGACGGCAGACTCGCCGCTCCGATCAGCATGCCGAAACCGCCTGCGACGTTGTTGTAGATGATCGCGGCCATGGCGCCGGCGGCCTGGGCGTTGTCGATCTTCTCTTCGAACGTGCAGGTGCCGCGCGAGATCAGCGCGATGGCGCCGTCGAAATAATCCGCCGGGAATCCGCCGCCGGCCGTGCAGCCGATCTCGTTGAGGGCGTAGTGGCGGATCGGCGTATCCGTGAACGGCCCGCCCGGGATGAACGGCGTCGGCGGATTGGCCGAGATGTTCTGCGTGTTCGGCGGCGGCGAGCCCGGACCCGTTGCGCTGAGCAGACCGCTGTTCGCCGGATTGAGATCGTGCGTCGTCGCCGCGACGGACGCGACCCACGGACCCAGATGGTTCACGGCGCCGACCGGATCGGTGGTCGCCGCGCCGGTGTTGCCGGCCGCCGCGGCGACGAAGATGTCCGCACCGACGGCATCGAGGAACGTGCGATCACTGTCGTTCCACGGATCGGTACCGCCCGATATCGAGAACGTGATCACGTCGACCTGATCGGCAATCGCCGTTTCCGTCGCGGCCTGAATGGCCTGACCGGAGCAGTTGTTGGTCGCGCAAACCTTGTACGTGCGCAGGCTCGCGCACGGCGCGACGCCGGACATGAACGTGTACGGCGCGGGGATCGCCGGCGGAGGAACCGCCGTATCGTCGAGCGTGTTGCCGACGGCCGTGCTCGCGGTGTGCACGCCGTGTCCGTTGCCGTCGTTGGCCTCCGGGTTCGTGCCGACGCATTGGCCCATCCCGTTCACGGTCAGGCAGTCCACCGCGCTGAGCAGCTTGTGGTTGGTCGGCCCGAACACGCCGCAGGTCGGATCGTCCGCGAACGAAGGA
>DAISJF010000171.1:0-5016 GCA_036821625.1 Rhodanobacteraceae bacterium | reverse complement strand
GCTGGTAGATCTCCTCGTGATAGCGGGCCTCGACCGACGAGCGGTCCATGAACTTGAGCACGCAGCTGCCGATCGTGATGTGGTCGCCGTCCTTGAGCTCGGCTTCGATGATCGGCTGATCGTTGAGGAAGGTCTTGTTGGTCGAGTCGAGATCCTTGACGCGGTACCCCGACGGCTCGCGCCAGATCCGGGTGTGCTGTCGCGACACGCTGCGTTCGAGGATCTGGAACTCGCACTCGGGCGCGCGCCCGATCACGAGCGGCTGATCGCCGATGTCGACGCGCTGCCCGAGGCGCTGGCCCTGCAGTACGACCAGACACGCCGGCGGTTCGCTGCCCTCGGCAAACGCTCGCGCGGGCCGGATGGAACGGCGTTGTGTCGTGCCGTCGTCTTGGCGTGCGCTCATCGGCGGTCCGGGATCGAAGTGCCCGAACAGTTTACGCGAAGGTGCCGACGCCTCCGAGACGCCCGCCGATCACGAGGGGAAGGGTGGGTGCCGATTGAGGCGCAATCTCAACGGCCATCATGGGGAAAATGGTCGATCGGCACCCACTTGAACATCTAGACGCAAAAAGGGCACGAAATCCGGACACCGATTTCGTTTGGATCGCGTTAAAAGCGCAAAAAAAGCCGATTTCAGGGCTGCGCCGACGGCAACAGCGAAATATCGGCAACCCGGAGGAACAGACCGCGCAGCCTGCCGAGCAGGTTGAGCCGGTTGGCGCGCTTGGCCGTGTCCTCGACCATGACCATGACGCCGTCGAAATACTGGTCGACCGGCTCGCGCAAACCGGCCAGCCGCTTGAGCAGCCCGACATAATCGCGAGCGTTCGCCAGCGGGACCGCGTCCTCCTCCGCGCGGCGGAGCGCGTCGGCAAGCCTCTCTTCGGCGCCGGGATCGATCAGCGCCGGGTCGATCTCGCCGGCCGCTTTCACGCCGGCCTGGCGCAGGATGTTGCCGATGCGCTTGTTCGCTGCGGCCAGCGCCTGCGATTCGGGCAGTTTGGCGAATTCGACGACCGCGCGCAGGCGCCGGTCGAAATCGGTCAGATCGTGCGGAGCGAGCGCGCGAACCGCTTCGAAGGACTCCGCGCCGATGCCGAGATCGGCGTAGTAGCTCTGCAATCGATCGAGGATGAAAGCGTAGAGCTCGTCGGCGAGATCCTGTTTCTGCGGGCCGGAAAGCGGCGCCGGCTGCGCCGCACCCTGCGGCTCCGCGCGCGTGCCGGCGGTCTTCTGCGATTTCTGAACGGTCGCGCCGATCGCGGGCAAGAGGTCGGCCGCTTCGAGAATCAGCCCTTTCAAATCCAGATGCACGTTTCCCTCGATCAGCGTGCGCGCAAAGCCGAGCGCCGCGCGTCTGAGCGCAAACGGATCCTTGTTGCCGGACGGTTTCAAGCCGACCGCGAAGATTCCGGCGAGCGTGTCGATGCGCTCGGCGACCGCGAGCACCTGGCCGACCTTGCCCTTCGCGATCGCGTCGCCGGCGAATCGCGGCGCGTAGAACTCGTCGAGTGCCGCTGCGATCTCGGCGTTCTCGCCGCTCGCCGCCGCATAGTAGCGGCCCATCACGCCCTGCAGCTCCGGGAACTCGCCGACCATGCGCGTCATCAGGTCGCACTTCGACAACGCCGCCGCGCGCGTCGCGAGGCCGGCATCGACGCCCACGCGATTCGCGATCACGCGCGAGAGCTCCGCGACACGCACGCACTTGTCCCAGACGCTGCCGAGCGCCTGCTGGTACGTGACCGACTTCAGCGCTTCCTGGTAGCTCGCCAGCGGCTGCTTGCGGTCTTCGTCGAAGAAGAATTTCGCGTCGGCGAAGCGCGGCCGGATCACGCGCTCGTAGCCGCGGCGGATTTCGGCGGGATCGCGCGACTCGATGTTGGCGACGCCGATGAAATGTTCGGTGAGCTGGCCGTCCGCGGCGAACACGGGCACGAACTTCTGGTTCGTCTCCATCGTCATGACCAGCGCTTCCGGCGGCACCGCGAGGAAATCGCGATCGAACGCGCAGCCGATCGCGACCGGCCATTCGGTGAGGTTCGCGATCTCGTCGAGCAGCGCCTCGGAAAGGCGCGGAACGCCGGCGCCGGATTTGACGCCGACCGCGGCGACTTCCGCGCGCACGCGCGCGCGACGCTCCGCCGGATCGGCCAGCACCTTCGCACCGCGCAGCGCGTCGAGCCAGCTGTCTGCGCCGGCGACGTGCACGGGCTGCGGATGATGAAAGCGATGCCCGCGCGAGTGGCGGCTGGACCCGAGACCGAGGATCTCGCCGTCGATCACGTCGGTGCCGTGCAGCATGACGAGCCAGTGCGCCGGCCGCACGAACGTGTAATCGTGATCGCCCCAGCGCATCGGCTTCGGGATCGGCAGCGCCTTCAACGCTTCCGCGACGATTTCCGGCATCAGCGCGGCGAGCGGCTGCCCGCGCCGTTCGCGGCGAAAAGCGAAGTACGTGCCGTCGGCCCTGGTCAGCTGTTGCAGCTCGGATACCTCGACGCCGCACTTCCTTGCGAAGCCGATCAGCGCCTTGGTGGGCTGTCCGCCGGCATCGTGCCCGACACTGACGGGCGGTCCCCAGATCTCCTCGATCGAATCGCGCTGCATCTTCGCGACCTGCGGCACCAGCACGGCGAGCCGTCGCGGCGAGCAATAGGTCTTCACCGCTTCCACGCCGGCGGCGATGTCGCGCTTGACGAGTCCGCCGGAGATTCCCGAGGCAAGCGCGGATGCAAGCTCGTCGAGCGACTTCGGCGGCAGCTCCTCGGTACCGATCTCGATCAGCAGCGGCGGTGCGGACGCGGATGTCATCAGGCGGCAGCCTTCTTCGCCTTGAGCCCGGGGAAGCCGAGCTTCTCGCGCTGCGCGAAATAGGCCTCGGCGACCGCGCGCGACAGAGTGCGCACGCGCAGGATGTAGCGCTGGCGTTCGGTCACGCTGATCGCGCGGCGGGCGTCGAGCAGATTGAACGTGTGGCTCGCCTTCATGACCTGTTCGTACGCCGGCAGCGGCAGTCCCGCATCGACGAGCCTCGATGCTTCGCCTTCGCAGACATCGAACCAGTGGAGCAGCTCGGCGACGTTGGCGTGCTCGAAGTTGTAGGTCGACTGCTCGACTTCGTTCTGGTGGAACACGTCGCCGTAGGTGACGACGCCGTGCGGCGCCTCGGTCCAGACGAGGTCGAACACGTTGTCGACGTTCTGCAGGTACATCGCGAGTCGCTCGAGCCCGTACGTGATCTCGCCCGTGACCGGCCGGCATTCGAGCCCGCCGGCCTGCTGGAAATACGTGAACTGCGTGATCTCCATGCCGTTCAACCAGACTTCCCAGCCGAGGCCCCACGCGCCGAGCGTCGGCGATTCCCAGTTGTCCTCGACGAAGCGCAGATCGTGCACGAGCGGATCGACGCCGAGCGCTTTCAGCGAGCCGATGTAGCGGTCGAGGATGTCGTCCGGATTCGGCTTCATCACGACCTGGTACTGGTAGTAGTGCTGCAGCCGGTTCGGGTTCTTGCCGTAGCGGCCATCGGTCGGCCGGCGCGACGGTTGCACGTACGCGGCCGCCCACGGCTCGGGACCGATCGCACGCAGGAACGTCGCCGGATGGAACGTGCCGGCGCCGACTTCGGTGTCGAGCGGCTGAATCAGGACGCAGCCTTGGCTCCCCCAATAGCGGTTCAAGGTCTGGATCACGTCCTGAAATGTCGGGCCGGCCATGGACTTGGCTCACGGTAACGTCGGCAAAGCGCGCTAGTATAGCGATCGACCGCAGTATTGACGGGACCCGAGCGCATGGCGAGCGTGACGCAGCAACCGGCCGATTCGCCGAAGCAGGCGCCGGTGGAGCTCGGCCTGCACCGCCGCCTCGATCTCGACGAGACGCTCGCCGCGCTGATCGCCGACGGCGTGATCGGCGACACCGACGTGCGTCGCGTGCGCGCCGACGTGCGCACCGCGCGCGGTCGGCTCGAGCTGCATCCGCTGGTGCTGGTCGCGAACCTCAAGCTCGCCGATCTGCGCCATCCGGACAAGCCGCTCAGCCTCGAGGTGCTGACGCAATGGCTCGCACAGCGCGCCGGATTGCCGTACCTCAAGATCGATCCGATGAAGATCGACGTCGCCACGGTGACGCAGGTCGTTAGCCACGCCTACGCGAACCGCTATCGCATCCTGCCGGTCGCTGTCAGCGAGATGCAGGTCGTGTTCGCAACGTCCGAACCGTTCGACACGCGCTGGATCGCCGATCTCGGCCACATCCTGCGCCGCGACATCCAGCGCGTCGTCGCCAATCCGCTCGACGTCGGCCGCTATCTCACCGAATGGTGGGGCGTGCAGCGCTCGATCCAGCGCGCCAAGGATGCGAAGGGCGACATCAACGACGGCCGCGCGATCCTCAACTTCGAGCAGCTGGTCGAGCTCGGCAAGACCGGAGAGGTCGGCGCCGACGATCGGCACGTCGTGCACATCGTCGACTGGCTGCTGCAATACGCGTTCGAGCAGCGCGCATCCGACATCCATCTCGAGCCGCGCCGCGATTCGAGCCCGATCCGCTTCCGCATCGACGGCGTCATGCACAAGGTGTTCGAGCTGCCGACGCCGGTGATGACCGCGGTGACGTCGCGCATCAAGATCCTTGGCCGCATGGACGTCGCCGAAAAGCGCCGGCCGCAGGATGGACGCATCAAGACGCGCTCGGCCGGCGGCCGCGAGGTCGAGCTGCGCCTGTCGAGCATGCCGACCGCATTCGGCGAAAAAGTCGTGATGCGCATCTTCGACCCGGACATCGTGGTCAAGGAATTCCGCCAGCTCGGATTCGCGCCGGATGAGGAAAAGATCTGGCGCGAGCTGGTCGAGCGCCCGCACGGCATCGTGCTGGTCACCGGCCCGACCGGATCCGGCAAGACGACGACGCTGTATTCGACGCTGAAGGTGCTGGCGACGCCGGATATCAACGTGTGCACGGTCGAAGACCCGATCGAGATGGTCTCGCCCGAGTTCAACCAGATGCAGG
>DAISJF010000170.1:0-5068 GCA_036821625.1 Rhodanobacteraceae bacterium | reverse complement strand
TGCGGGCCTGCGGATTCCCGCCGGTGCGTGCCGACATGCACGCGCGCACGATGCGACGCGCGCTCATCTGCTTGCGCCGGCTCATCGCGGCGCTCGCCTGCGCGCTCGCGCTGCACGCCGCTGGCGCCGATGCGCCCTCGGCGCAGCCTTCGAAGAACAAATCCGCCCGATCGACGCAAATCGACTGGCAGACCAGCCCGCTCGATCTCGATCTGCGCGGCATGAACGGCGAACGCTATGCGTTCCGTTGTCCGCCGGGCAAGCCGCAGCCAAGCCGTGTCGTCGGCAGCGGTCCGTACACCGACGATTCGTCGATATGCACGGCCGCCGTGCACGCCGGCGCGCTCCACGCCAAAGACGGGGGCGACGTGACCATCGAGATCCGTCCCGGCCAGAGCGGCTACGCCGGATCGGAGCGCAACTACATCAGATCCGGCGACCACAGCGACCGATGGGACGGCAGTTTCGTCGTCGTCGGCACAGCGGACGGAATATCAACCAAAGGAGGGAACCCATGAAATTTCTTGCAGCCACAATGCTTGCGCTGATGCTGACGACGAAGCTCGCAGCGGCGCAGACGATCGAAGCCTACAACCCGATGCCCGAAGTGCCGCCGACATCCCTTGCCGTGCAGGCCGACGGCAAGGTGCTCATCGTCGGCAGCTTCGCGAGCGTCGGCGTCGACGTGCGCAACGGCGTCGCGCGCCTCGACGAGGACGGCTCGGTCGACGAGAGCTTCGTCGATCCCGGCGTGAACAACGAAGTCAAGACGATCGCGGTGCAGCCCGACGGCAAATTGCTGATCGGCGGCGGCTTCACGAGCGTCGGCGGACAGCCGCGCCACGCGATGGCGCGCCTCGACGCGAACGGCACGCTCGATGCGACGTTCGCCGATCCCGGCTTCAACAGCAATGTCTGGGCGATCGCGGTGCAGCCGGACGGTCGCATCCTCGTGGCCGGCGATTTCACCGAGATCGGCACGCACGCGCAGAACTACTTCGTGCGTCTCAACGCGGACGGCTCGTTCGACGGCTCGTTCGCGGACCCTGAGCTCTGCTGCAACGTCGCTCGCGCCGTCGCGCTGCAGGCGGACGGCCGCATCATCGTCGGCGGGTTTTTTTCCCAGGTCGGCGGCGTGACGCACTTCTATCTCGCCCGCTTTTCGACCAACGGGACGTTCGACCCGGCCTTTCCCGATACGACCGACAATATCGTGCCGGAATCGATCATCGTCGCGCCGGACAGCTCGATCTATATTGCCGCCGGCGGCGACATCCTATACAAGCTCGACGTCGATGGCGCGCCCGTGGCCGGCTTCTCGAGCGCGCAAATGGACGCGCCGATCGACTCGATCGCGCTGCAGCCGAACGGCAGGATCGTGATCTCCGGCATCTTCGAGAACGCCGCAGGCATGCCGCGCCACGCGCTCGCGCGCCTGAACGCTAACGGCTCGCTCGACGCGACGTTCGGCGACCTGCACTTCAGCTTCAATGCCGCCGACGAGAACGGCTACATCTACGGCGTCGCCGCGCAGGCCGACGGCCGCCTCGTCGTGGTCGGCAACTTTTCGCTCGCGAACGGCCTCTCGCGCCAGTACATGGCGCGCGTCGCGACCGGCGACTACGCGACGAGCGCGTTCGTCGTGACGCCGAACGGTGCGGGCGTCAACGCGACCTGGTACCGCCTCGGCGATGGACCCGAGCTCGCGCAGGCGCCCGTGCTGATGCAGTCGAGCGATGGCGTCCACTTCGCCCCGATCGGCGCGATGACGCGTGTCGCGAACGGCTGGTCCGCGAGCGCGAGCCTGAACGTGCATGGCGCGCCGTTCTACCTGCAGGCGCTGGGAACCACCAGCGAGGGCACAACCAACGGCTCGTCGGGCCAGATCGCAAGCGAGCTCTACTCGAGCGACACGATCTTCGACTGGGGCTTCGAGTAGCGCCGCGGCCGACCGCGCGCGCGATCGGCACAGGAACGGGCGCGTCAACCCGACGCGAGCTCGTCCGGCGCCAGGGAAAGAGTCAGGCGCCGGTCGCGCCGCAGCACGCCAACGTCGACGCCGCGTCCGATGCGCTCGGCGTCGAGAACGCGGTGCAGCGTGTCGATGCCGTCGACGTCGTGCTCGCCGAAACGGATCAGGATGTCGCCCGCCTGGATGCCGGCGCGCTGCGCCGGACCGTCGGCGGCGACTTCGATCACGCGCACGGCCGATTCGATCGGCAGATCGAAATAGCGCACGTAGCGGCGCGGAAGACGCAGGTTCTGCGCGCTGATGCCGAGCGAGGCACGGCGCACGCGGCCGTGGCGCATCAGCTCCGGCACGATCTGCCGCGCGATATCGATCGAGACCGAGAAACAGATGCCCTGCGCCGCGGCGATGATCGCGGTGTTCACGCCGATGACGCGGCCGGCGGAATCGAGCAGCGGTCCGCCCGAATTGCCGGGATTGAGCGCGGCGTCGGTCTGGATCACGTCCTCGATCAGCCGCCCCGTCGTCGCGCGCAGGCTGCGGCCGAGCGCGCTGACCACGCCGGCCGTGACCGTGCACTCGTAGCCGAACGGATTGCCGATCGCGACGACGAGCTGGCCGACGCGGATGCCGCGCGCGGAGCCGAGCTCGAGCACCGGGAGCGGCTGCGACGCGGCGACGCGCAGCAGCGCGATGTCGGCGTGCGGATCGGTGCCGAGCACGTCGGCCGCGAGCGTGAGCCCCGAGGTGGTCAACACCTCGATGCCGCGGGCGCCGGCCACGACGTGCGCGTTGGTCAAAACGAGGCCATCCGGCGTGAACACGAAACCCGAACCGCCGCCGCCGGGAACCTCGCGGCCGCGCTCGTCCTTGCGCGATGCGACCGCGATCGCGACCACGCCGGGCGCCGCGCGTTCGGCGACGCCGGTCACGATGCGCGAATACGCATCCAGCGCCGCATCATCGGCGGCCGGTTGTTCGTGCCGGGGCTCCTGCGGCCGTGCGCCGTCGCGATCGAAATCGGGGTCGTAGATGTTCTCGAGATCGAGCATGGTCGCGATATGGGGACGTCGTTCAGCCTCGCAAGCGGCCCATGCCTTCCGTGCGATTGACGCTCCGGTTCGCGTTATGGTCGGATGCGAACCCGCAGCAGCGAGCGCCGCGCCCCGTCTGGACTCAAGCGCATGGCGGGCGCGGCGCGCGAATTGCGTATTACAGGGGATGCCCGGCACGATCGTCATGGAAAAGAACGGATGCGCGACGCGCGCCGCGAGCCGTGCCCTCGCCCGCCTTCGTCCGCTCGCCGCGGCACTGGCACTCGCGGCCGCCTCGAGCGAGCTCGGCGCCGTCACGCGGGTCCGGCCCGGCGAGATGCCGGGCACGGACAGTGCGGTGCGCGAGGACGGCACCCGGTTGCGCACCGCTTTGCGCGCGTGGCACCTCGACGCGCTGAACAACCCCGGCTCGCCTGCTCCGAACGCGACGACGCGCAGCGTGACCAATTGCGACGACGACGGCGACGGCTCGTTGCGCGCCGTGATTGCGGCGAGCGCTTCGGGCGATACGGTCGATCTCAGCGCGCTCCGGTGCAGCAGGATCTCGCTCGATACCGGAGCCGTCGCAGTCAGGCTCGACAGCGTGACGCTGATCGGTCCGCCCTCGCGCGCGCTCGTGATCGACGGCAACGATCTCGACCGCGTATTCCTGCACTACGGCTACGGCGGCTTCCTGCTGCGCGATCTGACCGTCCGCAACGGCCGCAACCGCGCCACCGGCACGCATCTCGGCATCGGCGGCTGCATTGCATCGGCCGGTTATCTCACGCTCGACCACAGCACGGTCACCGCCTGCTATGCCGGCGGCGAAGGCGCATACGGCGGCGCCATCTACGCGTATTCGCTGATCCTGTCCTCGAGCACGCTGTCGCACAACAGCGCCTATGGCGTGCACGTGGACGCGCTCGACGTCGCCGCGTTCGGCGGCGCCGCGTTCGTCTATCAGCTCGACGTCGTCGACAGCACGATCACGCGAAACGCCGCGCACCATCAGCTGCGCGCGCTGCGCAGCGGCTATGACTTCGGCGGCGGCATCAGCACCGTGCGCGGCGGCCTCATCATCAATTCGACGATCGATTCCAACTTCTCGTACGGCCGCGGCGGCGGCGTGGCGACATTCGCGGACATCCTGGTCCGCAACAGCACGATTTCCGGCAATTCCGCGCCGACCACGGGCGGCGGGGGACTGTTCATCCGTTATCCCGCGATGCTCGAGGCGCGCAACAGCACCGTCACGGACAACACGGGCCGCAGCGGCGGCGGCATCCTGTTCACCTCGCAGGCCGCTTCGCTGCAGAGCACGATCGTGTCCGGCAACCACGGGGGCTCCGGCGCCGACGTGGACGGCTCGCGCCCGGTCTCGATCGACGGAGCGAACAACCTGGTCGGCACAGCTTCCTTTCAGGTCACGCTGCCCGCCGGCACGCTGCGCGGCGACGCCGAGCTCATGCCGCTCAGCTACAACGGCGGTCCGACACGCACGCATGCGCTTCGACCCGGCAGCGCGGCGATAGACGCAGGCAACAACACATCGCAGCTGCCGTCCGATCAGCGGGGTCCGGGCTTTCTGCGCGTGGTCGGACCGGCGGCCGACATCGGCGCGTTCGAGCTCGGCGCGGGCGGACAGGATGGCGGACGCATTCCGGTTCCGGCCGTATCGAACGGGGCCGCGGCGCTGCTGTTTACATTGTTGGCATTTCTCGGATTGCGCACGATGCGCCGGCGTCGCACGGGCCGATCCGACGGCTGAACGAGCGCGCTTTTTCCGCAACGAGTTTCTGATCCGCGATTAACTTTTCGACAACTCGCGCTTCGCTAGCGTTTGCGGACCGCGGCGGCCGTGCGCGGGCCCGCTGTGCAAGCGCGCCGGGGACGCGGCGGCGTCGCGGACCACCGCGGTGTCACCTGTAAAAGTATAGAAGAATACCGCGAGACGCCCGGTCGAGCGGACGCCCTCCCTGAATGGGATATCGGAATATTCACTGCCGATCGATAGTTTTTTCCGCCGGCGGGCATAGAACGAGCTCATCGGCGGCCTTCTGAC
>DAISJF010000169.1:0-5078 GCA_036821625.1 Rhodanobacteraceae bacterium | reverse complement strand
TCAGCGCGTCGTTCGTGTATTCGACCTTGTGGTGCTCCTCGAAGCGCGTCTTGAGACCCTTCAGGATCTCGACGCTGTCGGCGATCGTCGGCTCGACGACGTCGATCTTCTGGAAGCGCCGCGCCAGCGCGCGGTCCTTCTCGAACACGCCGCGGAATTCCTGGAACGTGGTCGAGCCTATGCAGCGGATCTCGCCGGAGGCGAGCATCGGCTTGATCAGGTTCGACGCGTCCATCGTGCCGCCCGACGCGGAACCTGCGCCGATGATCGTGTGGATCTCGTCGATGAACAGGATCGCGCCGGCCTCCTTCTTGAGCTGCGCGATCACGGCCTTGAGGCGCTTTTCGAAATCGCCGCGGTACTTCGTGCCGGCGACCAGCGCGCCGAGGTCGAGCGCCCAGATCGTGCAGTCCTTCAGGACCGCCGGAACGTTGCCCTCGACGATGCGCTTGGCGAGGCCCTCGGCGAGCGCGGTCTTGCCGACGCCGGCCTCGCCGACATACAGCGGATTGTTCTTGCGCCGGCGGCAGAGCACCTGGATCGTGCGCTCGACCTCTTCCTGACGGCCGATCAGCGGATCGATCTTGCCCTGCCGCGCGAGCTCGTTGAGGTTGTTCGCGAACTCGGTCAGCGGATTGCCACGAGGCTCCTCGCCGCCTTCGGCTTCGCGCCCCGGCTCGCCCTGCGGCTGCTGGCCCGACTCCTGCCCGATCTTGGCGATGCCGTGCGAAATGTAGTTGACGACGTCGAGCCGCGAGACTTCCTGCTGGCCGAGGAAATACACCGCGTGCGAATCCTTCTCGCCGAAGATCGCGACCAGCACGTTCGCGCCGGTGACCTCCTTGCGGCCCGACGACTGCACGTGATAGACCGCGCGCTGCAGCACGCGCTGGAAGCCGAGCGTCGGCTGCGTGTCGCGCTCGTCGTTCGGCGGCAGCACCGGAACGGTCTCGGTGATGATCGAGCGCAGATCGCGCCCGAGCTTGCCGATGTCGGCATTGCAGGCGCGCAGCACCGCAGCGGCCGACGGATTCTCGAGCAGCGCGAGCAACAGATGCTCGACCGTCATGAACTCATGACGCTGCTCGCGGGCCTCCTTGTAGCACTGGCCGATGGTGAGCTCGAGGTCTTTGCTGAACATCCGTTACGTCTCCCACGGGATCATGCTTGCAAGATTGGGGCCTGCTATGCCTTTTCCATAGTGCACAGCAAAGGGTGCTGATGCGTCCGTGAAAACTCGTTGACCTGGGTGACCTTCGTTTCCGCAACCTCGCGTGTAAAGATCCCGCAAACGCCCTTGCCGCGCGTGTGGACGTGCAGCATGACCTGGGTCGCGCGCTCGCGGTCCATGTTGAAGAAGGTCTCCAGAACCACCACGACGAAGTCCATCGGCGTGAAGTCGTCGTTGAGCAGGATCACCTGGTAGAGCGGGGGGCGCGCGACCTCGGGCCGCGCCTCCTCGACGACGAGGCCGGGGCCGTGCTCGCTGCGCCGGTCGGTTTGCTGGGTCATGAGTCTCGATTTTCCGCCTTACGTATCAGTATACCGCCGTGTTTCTGCGCGTTTGCGTGATCCGCGGCGTCCGGAGCCCCCGCCGAGCCGCCCCGACGGGGCCGCCGACGACCGTCCTGTAGACTTTCGCGCATGATTCTTTCCGACACAAATCGGCATTCCCTGGCGGCGGCGCTCACGGCCGAAGACGAAGCGATATGGCGACCGCACGTCACGGTCGCAACCGTTGTGCCGCGCGACGGACGCTTTCTGATGGTCGAAGAGGACGTCCGCGGACGCATCGTCCTGAACCAGCCGGCGGGCCATCTCGATCCGGACGAATCGCTGCAGGCGGCGGCCGTGCGCGAGACGCTCGAGGAAACCGGCTGGGAGATCGCGCTCGACAGCCTGCTCTGCGTGCAGCAGTGGCGCAACGCCGAGTCCGGCCGGCAGTTCGTGCGCTTCACGTTCGGCGGGTTGCCGATTCGCCACCATGCAACGCGCGCGCTCGACGCCGGCATCGTGCGCACGCTCTGGCTCCGCCGCGACGAGATCGCCGCCGAGTCCGCGCGGCTGCGCAGCCCGATGGTGCTGGCGAGCGTCGACGACTGGCTGGCCGGACATCGACTGCCGCTCGACGCGATCCGCTGGCTGCCGTCGGACACGGAATCGGACTGATCGCCGTGAACGCGCCGATGATCATGATCGGCATGTCGGGCGGCGTCGACTCTTCGGTGGCGGCGCTCCTGCTTCAGCGCGAGAGCGTGCCGATCGCCGGCATGTTCATGCAGAACTGGGAAGAGGACGACCGCGCCGGCCCGTGCCGCGCCGACGAGGACCGCAAGGACGCGCTCGCGGTCTGCGCACGCATCGGCATTCCGCTGTATCTGCGCAACTTCGCCGCCGAATACTGGGACCAGGTCTTCGCGCACTTCCTCGATGAGTATCGCGCCGGCCGCACGCCGAACCCGGACGTGCTGTGCAACCGCGAGATCAAGTTCAAGACATTCCTCGATCATGCGCGCAGCCTCGGCGCGGACCGGATCGCGACGGGACATTACGCGCGCGTCGACCGCGTCGACGGCGTCTGGCGGCTGCTGCGCGCGCGCGACGCGGCGAAGGATCAGAGCTATTTCCTGCACGCGCTCCAGCAGAACGCGCTATCCGCGACGCTGTTTCCGGTCGGCGATCTCGACAAGACCCAGGTGCGCGCGATCGCGCGCGAAGCGAACCTGCCGACGCACGCCAAGAAGGATTCGACCGGCATCTGCTTCATCGGCGAGCGCGATTTCCGCGCGTTCCTGGCGGACTACATTCCGGGGCGGCGCGGCGAGATCCGCACGCCCGAAGGCGCAACGGTCGGCGAGCATGCCGGCGTGTTCTTCTACACGCTCGGCCAGCGCAGCGGGCTCGGCATCGGCGGGCGCGCCGAGAGCGCCGGCGATGCGTGGTACGTCGTCGGCAAGGATGTCGCGCGCAACGTGCTGATCGCTGCGCAGGGCAATGCGAGCGAATGGCTGCAGTCGCGGCGTCTTGTCGCCAACGAGCTGACCTGGGTCGCCGGCACGGCCCCGGCACGCGAATTCCGCTGCACGGCCAAGACGCGCTATCGACAGGCCGACCAGGGCTGCTCGGTGCGCGTCGCCGGCAACGTCTGCGAGGTCGCGTTCGACGACACGCAGCGCGCGGTCACGCCGGGACAGTCGGTCGTGTTCTACGCCGGCGAGGTCTGCCTCGGCGGCGGCGTGATCCGGAAAAGCGACGCGCCGTTCGGAGGCTGGCACGATGCCGATGCGTGAGGCGCGGGTGATTGCGCTGGCCGGCGTGTTCCAGGCGTGCCGCATGGTCCAGGACCTCGCCGCGCGCGGCAGCACCGACGCGACGAGCGCGGAATCGAGCCTCGCCAGCATTTTCCGCATCGACGCCGACAGCGCCGCCGACGTTTTCGCCGGCGTATCCAGCCTGCGCATGGGTCTCGAACAGCTGATCACGCAGCTCGACGGCGGCGCGCGCGACTTTGCCTTCACGCAACTCGTGCTCAACGTGCTGCGCATCGAGCGCCGCCTCGAACGCGAAACGCCGGTCCGCACGCGGCTGCGCTCGGGAATCGAGGCGATCGGGCGGGACGCGAAGGCGCTCGGCGTTCTCGATGCTTCCGTGCAGGCGCGTCTGGCGGACCTTTACTGCAACACGCTGTCGCACCTTCGGCCGCGTGTCGTGGTGCATGGCAATCCGGCCCATCTCGGCAATCCGCAGGACGTGGAGAAGATCCGCGCCATGCTGCTGGCCGCGGTCCGCGCCGCCGTGCTGTGGCGGCAGGTGGGCGGCGGCCAGTTCCGGCTGCTGTTGCGACGGCGCGAATACGCGATGCTCGCGCGGGGGTTGCTCGCGCGCTGCACGCTCGATCGCGGCTGAGCCGCAGGCGTTCTGGCAGCCAGCCAGGAGGCACTCCGGGGACTTTTCGGCCGCTCCCGGCATTCGGAAGGCCCGATTGAGCGCTGCGCGAGTCCTCCGCGAATGCCGCGCGAATGCGCTCGAAGTGCGGATGCGTACCCTTGCGCGCCAGCTGTCCGGGGTGCGCGTCCGCGGGTCATTTCGTACCGCGTGCGAATGCGCGCACTCGACCGACGGTTCCCTTCCATCAGCCGAGAAACCCAATGCGCATTCTCAGTGCGGGTCTTGTCCTCACGCTCTTCGCCGGCCACGCCGCAGCCGGCAGCTTTACGACCGTGGGTGGTCCGAACGACCAGCTCACCAGTCTTTCCCACAATGGCCGCATCGCCGGCGGCATCAATGGCGGCGGAACCGCCTGGCGCTGGAACAAGGACAGCGGCAAGACCGTGATGACCGGCTTCCTCGACTCCCAGGGCATGGACTCCTGGGCTCAGCCGGTCGCCGGCGCTTATTCTGCCGACAACAACGTCGCCGACGCGGTTGCCGCGCTCTACTACTCGAACAGCGATCTGCTCGGCGGACCGGTCGTCATCGGCGGCTATCCCGGCACGGCCGGCGGTTACGGCCAGGGCATCAGCGAAGCGTACGGCGTGTCCGACGACGGCATCGCGGTCGGCCTCGCCTACGACGAGACCAACAACCCGATCGCGTTCCGCTGGACCCTCGACGAGGGCATGACGCGCCTGCCGGTCAGCCGTCCGGACACGTTCTCGCGCGCGAACGGCATCAGCCGCGACGGCAGCACGGTGTTCGGATGGAACGATCAGGAAGACGGCTACCGCTCGGGGGTGATCTGGCGGAACGGCCAGGTCATCGACCTCACCGACGACCTCGGCAACCCGATCGGCGAAGCGCTCGCCTCGTCGGCCGACGGCAGCGTCGTGGTCGGCATGGGCTACAACACCGCCAACGGCAACGAGGCGTGGCGCTGGACGGCCACGGGCGGCGTGCAGCCGATCGGCGTCATTACCGGCGCACCGGCTTCGGTCGGGCAGATCAATGCCAACCGTCAGGCCAGCCGGTCGCAGATCGGCGTGCGCAGCGAGCGCATCGACGTCCGCCGCGGCACCAGCCCCGACGGCTTCTTCTTTCCGCAGGCCTATGCGTTCGCAGTCAGCGACGACGGCAAGGTC
>DAISJF010000168.1:0-5095 GCA_036821625.1 Rhodanobacteraceae bacterium | reverse complement strand
ACGTGATCGAGCGCAAGACCGCCGTGCTGTTCGCGGCGGCGACGCGGCTCGGCGCGGTGCTCGCCGAGCTGCCGCGCGAGCACGAGGAAGCGCTCGCGCGCTACGGGCTCGATCTCGGCTATGCATTCCAGATCGCGGACGACGTGCTCGACTATGTCTCCGACGCCGGCACGCTCGGCAAGAACATCGGCGACGATCTCGCCGAAGGCAAGCCGACGCTGCCGCTGATCCTCGCCATCGCGCGCAGCGCGCCCGCGCAGGCGGAACGGCTCAAGCGTGCGATCACGTCCGAAGGACTCGATGCGCTCGCGGACGTGCTCGACGCGATTCATGCGACCGGTGCGCTCGAGCTGTCACGCGAGCGCGCGCAGGCGTATGCGCGTTCCGCACGCGAAGCGCTCGGCGCACTGCCGCGCTCGACTGCGCGCGATGCGCTCCACGCGCTGGCTGACTACGCGATCGACCGCACGCGCTGAGCTCTTCCCCCTCTCCCGCTTGCGGGAGAGGGCCGGGGTGAGGGCGATCGGAGTGGTGCGCTCCAAGTGCTGAGCTCTGGGAGCGCCGTCGCAGGATTTCCCTCACCCTACCCTCTCCCGCAAGCGGGAGAGGGGAAACGGTGCGTCAGTGCGTCGCGAAGACCTCGTTGTCGAAGAACAGGTGCATCTGCGCCAGGCCGCGCTTTGCCGCGCGCTCGTTGTATTTGCAGCCCGGCACCGAGCCGTCCGCGGTCGGAATCGCGAAGCAGTGCACGGCGCCGCTGAACTCGTGGAACTGCCAGTCGACGTTGGCGTCGGTCATTTCCTTCTTGAACCCCGCGATCTGCTCGGGCGATTCGAATTTGTCGTCGGCGCCGTGCAGAGCGAGCACCTTGGCCTTGATGTTCTTCGCCATCGACGGATCGTCGGTCGAGAGATTGCCGTGGAACGAGACCACGCCGGCGACGTCCGCGCCGGTCCGCGCGAGATCGAGCACGGTCGCGCCGCCGAAACAGAAGCCGAATGCGCCCCAGTGCTTGCCGTCGAGCGGCGCCTTGCCGACCTGCGCTTTCAGCTGGTCGAGCGCGGCGCTGATCCGCGCGCGCAGATCGGCGCGATGGTCGTACATGTTCTTCGTGGCCTTGCCGGCCTCGTCGGGCGTCTTCGGCCGAACGTCCGCACCGTACACGTCGGCAACCAGGATCACGTAATCCTTGCCCGCGATTTGTTTCGCAAGCGCGATCTGATTGTCGTTCATACCGAGCCAATCGGGCGCCATGACGAGGCCGGGCCGCGTCGTCTTGGCGGCGGCGTCGTAGACGAGCACGCTTTGCATTTCCTTGCCTGCGACCGAATAGCGGACGTCCCTGGCAACCATCGCCGCGCGGACCGGCGCGACCAACGAGAAAGCGAATGCGAAAACAGCGAGAGCGGAGCGCATGGCGACCTCCGGGTCGGGTTCGGAGCGCGCATGGTAGTGCTTTCGGTCACACGGCGGACACCTTTTTACATGGCGGCAAAGGCGATCTCTGCTGTTAAAATCCGGCCCGGTCGACTCGAAGTGGAAGCCTTACGATGGACGCTCCAATGCGCAAGTCCGCTGTCGTCGTCGGCGCCGCCGCGCTGCTCGCTGTCGCGATCACGGCGGCCGCGGTCAAGCCCGAAGCCGCGATCCACTACCGCCAGAGCGTCTACACGATGATCGGCTGGAACTTCGTGCCGATGGTCGACATGATCAAGAACAAGACACCGTGGGATTCGGCCGAGTTCTCCAAGCACGCCGACCGCATCGCGTTTCTCGCGCCGCAACTGCTCGAAGGCTTTCCGCAGGGATCGGACAAGGGCGCCGACACCGAAGCCAAGCCCGAGATCTGGAAGAACATGGACGACTTCAAGAGCA
Source organism: Rhodanobacteraceae bacterium (assembly GCA_036821625.1). Lineage (GTDB taxonomy): Bacteria > Pseudomonadota > Gammaproteobacteria > Xanthomonadales > Rhodanobacteraceae > Dokdonella_A. The sequence continues at coordinate 3,220 of DAISJF010000168.1, read as the reverse complement.
AGATGAGCGACCTCGTCCGCGAGACGAAGAAACTGTCCGACGTCGCCAGGGCAGGCGACGAGGCGAAGACGCGCGAGCAGTTCAAGAATACCGCCCACGCGTGCAAGAGCTGCCACGACAAATACCGCTCCGAGGAGTGACGCGCGTCGGCGCGTCTACGGCGGACTGTCGCCGCCCCAGAGCACGAGCAGACCCACCGCTGCGGCACTGACGATCATCAGCGCCAGCGCACGCCACGGCGATGCGACGCGCATCGGCGCCGCGCCTTCGATGCTTCTCTGCCCATGCCACATCGCGGCGACGAGATTTTCGCGCCGGATCAGCCAGTGCAGCAGGACTGCGGTCACGTGCGCGGCGATCAGGATCAGCAGCAGCCATCGGTTCAGGCTGTGGATGCGCGTCATCCATTTCACGGTCGCGTCCGAGACGCGCGAAGCGAAGAGGCCCGACTCGGTGAGATCGTCGCTGGCGAAGAGTCCGCTGACCGACTGCACGGCGACGCTGGCCAGCAGCAGCACGACGGACCAGCCGCCGAGCGGATTGTGTCCGACGACCGGCCGCGCCCGCCCGGCGAAGCTGTCGGCTGCGTAGCGCGCGACCGTGACCGGACCCCGCACGAAATCCGCGAAACGGCTCGTGCGCGATCCGAAGAAACCCCACAGCACGCGGAACAGGAGCAGCGCGAGCGTCGCGTAGCCGAAGCGGTAGTGCCATTCCATCGGCAGCAATTCGAACTCGCCGCTGAGGAACTGCAGCACGATCAGGACGACGAGCGCCCAGTGGAACAGGCGCGTCGGGAGGTCCCAGACGATGATCGGCGTGCGCTCTGGCATCGTTCTTTCGCGTTACGTTCGCCGCGAAGAATACCGCACCCGCCGCGCCGCCTAGGCAATGCCGAGGCCGCCGATTTCGCCGAGCGATTCCGTATCGAAACCGCCGAGCGCCGCGAATGCGCGACCGCGCTCGGCGTAGTCGCGGAACTGATCGAAGCTCGGCGCGCCCGGCGAAAGCAGGAGGATGCCGCCGCGCGGCGTGATGCGACGCGCGATGGATACGGCTTCTTCGAGCGTCGTCGCGGATTCGAGTCGATACGCGCCTGTGGTCTCGCGCAACACGTGTGCGATGCGCGCGCCGTTCGCGCCCATCGTGACGAAGGCGTGCGGCGGCATGCGGCGCACCTCGCCGGCGAACGGCTTCCAGTCGAGCCCGCGCTCGTGGCCGCCGACGAGCACGGTGACCTGGCTCGACGGCACGCTGGCCAGCGCCTCGAGCGTCGCCTGCGGCGTGGTCGCGATGCTGTCGTCTATCCAGCGCACGCCGTCGCGCTCGCCGAGCGTCTGCAGCCGATGCGGCAACGGCCGGAACGCGCGCACGGCGCGCAACGCGCTCATCGCGTCCGCGTCCGCCGCTTCTACGGCCGTCAGCGCCGCGCAGACATTGAGCGCGTTGTGCGCGCCCGGCAGCGGCAGATCGGCAATCTCGAATGCGCGCTGCTGCGCACGAAAGATCGCGCCGTCGCGCACGTGCCATCCGTCCGCATCGCCGAACACGACGCGATGCGGATGCGTGGCGGTGCGTGCGAGGAGCTCCGGCTGCAACGCATTGACGATGAGCGTCCGCGCCACGCCGGCCAGCGCGAGCTTGTCCGCGGTGTAGCGCTCGCGCGTGCCATGCCAGTCGAGATGCTCCTCGTAGAGATTGTTGATCACGCCGACGTCGACGCGCGGCGCCGCGCGCGTCTGGAAGCTCGAAAGCTCGATCACCCATGCCTGCGGCGCGATCGGCGGATCGAGCAGCTCGAGCAGCGGCACGCCGATGTTCCCGGCGAGCGCGGTGCGCCGCCCGAGCGCGCGCAGGAAATGCGCAACGAGCGCGGCGACCGTGCTCTTGCCCTTCGTACCCGTGACGGCGATGACGCGCGCTTCGGGATGCTCCGCGAACCACAGAGCCGTGCCCGACATGAACAGCGTGCCGTTGTGCTGCGCTTCGAGAATCTCGGGACGGTACGCGCTGATGCCGGGCGATTTGATCACGACGTCGAACGCGCTCAGCGCCGCGGCATCGGGCGGCGATGTGATCGCGCGCACGCCCCTGTCATGCACATCGGCCGATTCGGCTTGCGAACAGAAAAGCGCGATCGGCAACTCGGGCAGCCGCGTCCGCAGCGCGGCGACCGCCGCTCTGCCCTCGCGACCATAGCCCCAGACCGCGACGCGTCGGCCGGCGAGATCAGCGATGCGCATCGATCGATGCCTGGAGGCGCGACGGAATCCGATGCTCGCCGGACGCGACGAGCAGCGGACCGAGCGCGAGCTCCGCCGCGTCGAGCGCAGGCAGGATCTCGTCGGCGAAGCGCGCGACGATCGCGTCCTCGCGCCATTCCGCGCGCGATGCGAGCGCGGCCATCGCTGCGCGCGCTTCGACGCCTTCGCCGACGCACTCGAACGGCTTGTGGTCGCGATATTCCATCAGTGCGTCGAACGCGGACGCCAGCGCGATGTCGTCGAGCAGATTTCGGCCGAAGATCGCCAGCAGCCGCGGCTTGGACATGAACGGCGCGAGCGCGAGGAACACGAAATGACATTTCGGACATTGACCGCACCAGCGGTCGGCCGGCCGCGGTCCGAGAATGCGGAAGTTGCGGTTGCAGCTCGAGAACACGTCGTCGTAGCGCGACGTGCGCGCGAAACGCTCCGCGACCGCGAGCTCGGACAACGGTCGCAGCAGCGAGCAGTAGTGCAGGTCCGCGGCGACGTGCGATTTCACGAGATCGTGGAAGCGGCGCTCGAACTCCCAGCCCTTGCTCCACTGGTGGTTGACCGGCTGACCGTCGTATTCGAGCGTCGCGCTCGACGCCGAGCGCTCGTTCGAGAAAGCGATCGTGTCGAAGCCGTAGAGCACCGCCGCGACCGCGAGGATCGCCGAATTGATCGCGGTGACCGGGATGTGGCCGTTGTAGGCGCCCTGCTTGTTGTACTCGAACAGCACCGGCGAGAGCTCGCGGCCGATGTTCAACGTCGGCAGCCCCGTGCGCGCCGCGCACGCGGCGATCAGCGGCGAATTGCCGATCCAGATCGCGGTCGCAGGCTCGTTCGCAGACTTCAGGAGCTCGACGCTGACCAGCGAATCCTTGCCGCCGCCGAGTGGGACGAGCGTCTGGCGGGGCAAGGAAAGCGCTCCCGCCATGTCTCCTTCATTCCGGCGCAGGCTGGAAACGAGC
>DAISJF010000167.1:0-5103 GCA_036821625.1 Rhodanobacteraceae bacterium | reverse complement strand
GGGACCGAGTTCCTTCCAGCGCAGCGAAAAACTGACAGCTGGATCCCGGCCTTCGCCGGGATGACGAATGTTGGCATCGGCGACGGATGCGAGCGGACCGGAGCCCCTTGCCGCGCCGCGCCCTGACGGTTATATGTGCGCACCCGCCTCAGCGCGAGCGTGTCCTTGACCGCTGCCATCGCCTCCGACCGGCATTCGCTCACTCGCCGTGACGCGCGCACGCTGATGCTCGCCGCACTCGGCGGTGCGCTCGAGTACTACGACTTCATCATCTTCGTGTTCTTCACGGGCGTGATCGGCCAGCTGTTCTTCCCGCCGGATACGCCGGACTGGTTGCGCCAGCTGCAGGTGCTCGGCGTATTCGCGGTCGGATACCTCGCGCGTCCGCTGGGCGGCATCGTGATGGCGCATTTTGGCGATCGCAACGGCCGCAAGCGCATGTTCACGCTGAGCGTGTTCATGATGGCGATCCCGACCCTGCTGATCGGTCTCCTGCCGACCTACGTGACGCTCGGCTATGCGGCGCCGCTGGCGCTGATCGCGCTGCGCATCCTGCAAGGCGCCGCGGTCGGCGGTGAAGTGCCGGGCGCATGGACGTTCGTCGCCGAGCACGTGCCCGAACGCCGCGTCGCGTTCGCGTGCGGCGTGCTCACCTCGGGCCTGACCGTCGGCATCGTGCTCGGCTCGGTGATGGCGACCTTCATCAACAGCAACTGGAGCGCCGCCGAGGTGCAGGCATTCGCGTGGCGCATCCCGTTCCTGGTCGGCGGCGTGTTCGGATTCTTCGCCGTATTCCTGCGCCGCTTGCTCGCCGAAACGCCCGTGTTCGAGGAAATGCGCCGACGGCAGGCGCTCGTGCAGGGTCTGCCGCTGCGCGTGGTGCTGGCCGGTCACGGGCGCGCGGTCGTGATCTCGATGCTGCTGACCTGGGTGCTGACCGCGGCCATCGTCGTCGTGATCCTGATGTTGCCGGGCCTGATGCAGAAGACGTTCGGCATCGCGCCGGCGGACGCGCTCGCGGCGAACACGTTCGCGACGGTCGGCCTTTGCATCGGCTGCATCGTGTTCGGTGTTCTCGCCGACCGCTTCGGCGCGGAGCGCATGCTCGCACTCGGCTGCGTGCTGCTGCTCGTCTCGATCTACGCGCTCTATGTCGGTGTCGGGCGCGACGCGAGCCGTCTCGACATGCTGTATGCGATCGCGGGACTCTGCGTCGGTATCGTCGGCGTGATTCCGACCGTGCTCGTGCGCGCGTTCCCGGCCGCGGTTCGATTCTCCGGCATCTCGTTCGCGTACAACATTGCCTATGCGATCTTCGGCGGGCTCACGCCGCTGTTCGTCGGCTGGCTGGTTGTGCGCGAACCGTTCGCGCCGGCCCACTATGTTGCCGCGTTGTGCGTTCTTGGGATCACGACGGCGGCCTGGGTCGGCATTTCCAACGCAGCGCCTGCGCGGGCAATTTCTTCGACGGCGTGAGTCGCGGCGTTCCTTTCCCCTGGGGAGATCACTGATGTCCGATTCACCAAGAAGTTTCCGTGCACGCCTGTCGGGCGTCGCGGTGTCTTGTCTTGTCGCAATGCCGTGCGCGTTTGCCGGCGACGACCGCATCTTCGCCGACGGCTTCGACGGCTTGCCGCCGTCGATCAGCACGTACGACGATCTCGTCGAAGGATCGCTCGGCACGAGCACGAGCTACAACGGCGTCAGCTACCACGACGTCAACGGGATCGGCGGCGTGTTCCCGGACGGCAGCACGTTCACGCCGGACGACGTCGGCGATGAACTGATCATCGAGGATTCAACCGACTTCTACGGCGTGCATCCGGATTACGGCAGCGCGCCGAACTCGCTGACGTTCGGCAGCGTCTACATTCCGGGTCCGAATCTCTCGCTCGGTCCGCTGGTGCGCGTGACGATGGATCTCGACCAGCCGGCAAACGCCGCAAGCGTCGACATCGGCTACTACGAGAACGGCCCGTGGGGCGGCATCGTGATCCACCTCGATGCGCTCGAGGCCGGCAACGTCGTCGCCAGCGACACGCTGACGATTGCGGACGGCGGCGGCCGCGACAACGATACGATCGCGACGCTGAGTCTCGGCGGGGCGACGTTCGACAGCCTCAGGCTCTATGCGACCTACGGCGATCAGCCCTCGGCGCCGCGCGTCATCATGGATGATTTGACGCTGACCCGCGCGCTCGCGTCGCCATAGAGGCTTCACATTCGACCGTGCACGTCATCCCCGTGTGCCGTCGTCCCGGCGAAGGCCGGGACCCAGCTCATTGGTGGCGCAAAGCCCAAGGAGCGGGATTCCGGCCTTCGCCGGAATGACGGCCTCACGGCGCATGGCGCGCCGCGGGCGCGCGCACCATGGTCTGCACGAGGTGCTCGAGCGCGGCGTGCGGATCGGTGCAGCGGCCCGCGTGCACCGGCGAGGTCTGGATGATCGTGCTGCGCGGCGCGGTCAACCAGTCGAAGCGTTCGCGGCGCGGCAGCCTGCCGATCGGGCCGGCCGCGTCGCCGCCGGCGCAGATCGCCGGAATCGTCGCGAGGTGCGCGCGGATCGCCGCGATATCGACGCCGGCATCGAGCGCCAGCACGCGCGCCTCGTCGAGCTCGATGCGCGCTTCGAGGAACGATTCGTCCTGGCACGACAAGATCACGCCGACGTTGACGAATTCCTCGCGCTCGACGCGCGGCACGACGCGGATCACCGCATAGTCATAGGTCGCGTGATCGGGCACGGATCGCCTCCTCCACGAATGCGCGCGGCGCCTGCAGCCGTCGCTTGAGCCATTCTGCATACGCATCGCGATGCGCGCGATGATCGGCGAACGGCGCGTTGCCGGCCAGCCAGGCCGCCGGAATCTGCTCGACGATGCCGTCGATCGTGTGTTCGTCGAGCCGCGCCGTGAGCGCCGCGTCGGCTTCCGCAAGTCGGGAAGCCGCGGGCAGCAGCACGTGATCGCGGATCAACGCGAACGGCGCGCGGCTGCGCGCGAGATAGTCGTCCCACGCGTGATGGAAATAGAGCGCAGCGCCGTGGTCGATCAGCCACAGTCGTCGGTGCCACATCAGCATGTTCGCGTTGCGCGCGGTCCGATCGACGTTGGTGACGAACGCATCGAACCAGACGATCGCGGACGCAAGCCCGGCATCCGGATGCTCGACGACCGGATCGAACGTGACCGCGCCGGGCAGGTAATCGAGCGCGAGATTGAGCCCGGCGCTGGCCTTGATCAGATCCTGGATCTCCGGATCCGGCTCGGTGCGCGCAAGCCCGGCGTCGAGCTCGACGAACACGATCTCGGGCACCGGCAAGGCCAGCGCGCGTGCGATTTCGCCGGCGACGAGCTCGGCGATCAGCGCCTTCGGACCCTGGCCCGCGCCGCGGAACTTGAGCACATAAAGCCCCTCGTCGTCCGCTTCGACGATCGCGGGCAACGAGCCGCCTTCGCGCAGGGGCGTCACGTAACGCGTGGCGACGACGGTTCTCAAGGCAATGCGACGAACAAGAGAACGAGAGCGACGGCCGCCGGAAGCGCCTGCACCCAGAGAATCTTTCGGCTCACCGTGGCCGCACCGAAAATACCGGCGATGAGAACGCAGACGAGGAAGAACGTCTTGATCGCGAATCCCGCGTCGCCGAGCGAGAGGCCCCAGATCAGTCCCGCGGCGAGGAAACCGTTGTAGAGCCCCTGATTCGCGGCGAGTCGCTTCGACGCTTCCGCGAATTCGGCGCTGAGACCGAACGCCTTGCGTCCGGGCGGTCGGGTCCAGAACGCCATCTCGAGCATCATGAAATAGACATGCAGAAGCGCGACGACGGCGATGAGGACGTTCGCTACGGTTTTCATGACGGCTCGCTCATGCATCAGGTTCCGTCATTCCGGCGAAGCCGGAATCCAGCCGGATTGTCGTCAGAGAGAGCTGGATCCCGGCCTGCGCCGGGATGACGTCGTGAGGTCGCGGCATGTTCGGATGCTCGCGGTCGCCACGTCAAGGCAAGCCGTTCGGCGCGCCGCTGCCGCATAATCCGCCGATGACGACAAAAAACTACGACGCGATCCTGATCGGCGGCGGTCACAACGGCCTCGTCTGCGCGACTTATCTCGCGAAGGCGGGGCTCAAGGTGCTCGTGCTCGAGCGACGCGGGGTGGTCGGCGGCGCAGCGGTCACCGAGGAATTCCATCCGGGGTTTCGCAATTCGGTCGCGGCATACACGGTCTCGCTGCTGCAGCCGAAGGTCATTCGCGATCTCGATCTCGCCGCGCATGGCCTCACCATCGTGCAGCGCAGGCTCAACAACTTCCTGCCGCTGCCGGACGGACGCTATCTCGCGACCGGCGCGGGCAGGACGCACGCGGAAATCGCGAAGTTCTCGCGCCGGGATGCCGAGCGTCTGCCCGAATACGAACGCCGCCTCGACGCGATCGCCGACGTGCTGCGCGCGCTCGCGCTCGAGCCGCCGCCGAACGTCACCGACGCGGGCTGGCTCAAAGCCTTGCCGGAACTGCTGCGCGCCGGCCGGCTCGGCAAGCGCCTTGCCGCGATCGATGCGACGCTGCGCACCGATCTGCTCGATCTCTTCGCAGTATCCGCCGCGGAATATCTCGACCGCTTCTTCGAAAGCGAGCCGATCAAGGCCGTGTTCGGCTTCGACGGCATCGTCGGCAACTACGCAAGCCCGTACACGCCGGGCTCCGCGTACGTGCTGCTGCATCACGTGTTCGGCGAGGTCAACGGCGTCAAGGGCGCGTGGGGCCACGCGATCGGCGGCATGGGCGCGATCACGCAGGCGATGGCGAAGGCCGCCGTCGCGGCCGGCGTCGAGATCCGCATCGGCGAGGGCGTGCGCGAAGTCGTCGTCGAGAACGGGCGCGCGGTCGGCGTCGTCAGCGACAACAGCGATCTCGTCACCGCGCGCGCGATCGTCGCGAACGTCAATCCGAAGCTGCTCTATGAGCGACTCATCGCGCCCGCCGCGGTGCCAGCGCCGGCTTCCGCCGGCACCACATGGCGGCCCGGGTCCAGGGCCCGAGGTGGCCGAGCATGTTCTCGGCGCCGATGCCCCGGACCTCTTCCTCGGCGACGGACACCGAG
>DAISJF010000166.1:0-5142 GCA_036821625.1 Rhodanobacteraceae bacterium | reverse complement strand
TGAACACGTTCGAGCCGATCAGCAGCAGGATGGGCGTCAGGTAGGTCGCCATCTTTCGGGTTCCGGATCGAGGGGTCGCCCATGGTAGCCGCAGACTCCGTGGGCCCATTCGCGCCCGGCTGCGCGTGTCCTGCGCCGGGCCGTGGCGCGGCCGCCGTCGACCGGGTCTAACGGCACATGCCGCGCCCGCCGCCGCGCGGCTAGGCTGCGGCACCTGCTCCGCCGGACGGTCGCGTCCGCTGCGGCGCGATTCCGTTTGGCCCGAGGACAATTCCATGACGCGGACACTGAATTCGGCGAGGGCGATGAGCCTTGCCTTCCTGATCACGTCAATGCTGGCCGGCGGTGCGCTGGCCACGACGACTCCCGCCGGCGGCAGCAAGCTCGCCGCCGATAACCCCTTTGCGACCGAGTCGACGCTGCCGTTCCACGCGCCGCGCTTCGACAAGATCAAGATGGCCGACTACGCGCCGGCGTTCGAGGAAGGCATGCGCGTTCACCTGGCCGAGATGGAGGCGATCGCCAACGATCCGGCCAAGCCGACCTTCGAGAACACGATCGAAAAGGCCGAACGCTCGGGACAGCTGCTGACGCGAGTCGCCAAGGTGTTCTTCAACCTTGCGCAGTCGAACACGAACCCGGACATCCAGAAACTGCAAGCCGAGCTCGCGCCGAAGCTCGCGCAGCATCAGGACGAAATCGCGCTGAATCCGAAGCTCTTCGCGCGGATCAAGGCGCTCTACGACGCGCGCGACTCGTTCAAGGCGCCCGAGCAGAAGCGCCTGGCCGAGCGTTACTACCAGAACTTCGTGCGCGCGGGCGCGCTCCTCAACGACGCCGACAAGGCGACGCTGCGCAAGCTGAACGAAGAGGAATCCAAGCTCACGACCGAATTCCAGACCAAGCTGCTCGCCGCGACCAACGCGGCTGCGCTCGTCGTCGACGACAAGAAGCAGCTCGACGGCTTCAGCGACGCCGACATCGCCGCCGCCGCCGAAGCGGCGAAGACGCGCAAGCTCGATGGCAAGTGGGTCGTCGTGCTGCAGAACACGACGCAGCAGCCGGCGCAGGTGACGCTCAAGGATCGCGCGACGCGCGAGAAGCTGTTCGACGCTTCGACGCATCGCGCCGACCGCGGCGATGCGAACGATACGCGCGCGATCATCCAGCGCCTCGCGAAGCTCCGCGCCGAGCGCGCCGAGCTGCTCGGCTTCAAGAACTACGCCGCGTTCTCGCTCGACGACCAGATGGCGAAGACGCCCGAGAACGCGATCAAGCTGATGACCGACATGGTGCCGGCCGCAACCGCGAAGGCCGCCGGCGAGCAGGCCGCGATGCAGTCGCTGATCGACCAGCAGAAGGGCGGGTTCCAGCTCGCGCCGTGGGACTGGCAGTACTACGCCGAGCAAGTGCGCAAGGCCGAGTTCGCGCTCGACGAGTCGCAGATCAAACCGTACTTCGAGCTCGATCACGTGCTCAAGGACGGCGTGTTCTTCGCCGCGAACAAGCTCTACGGGCTCACCTTCAAGGAGCGCAAGGACATACCGGTCTACCAGCCCGACGTGCGCGTGTTCGAAGTGTTCGACAAGGACGGCAAGTCGCTCGCGCTCTGGTATGCCGACTACTTCAAGCGCGACTCGAAGTCCGGCGGCGCCTGGATGGACAGCTTCATCGACCAGTCGGGTCTGCTCGGCAACAAGCCGGTCGTGTTCAACGTCTGCAACTTCACCAAGCCGGCGCCGGGTCAGCCCGCGCTGCTCTCGTTCGGCGACGTGACGACGATGTTCCACGAGTTCGGCCATGCGCTGCACGGCATGCTGTCCAGCGTGAAGTATCCGACGCTGGCCGGCACCAACGTGCCGCGCGATTTCGTCGAGTTCCCATCGCAGTTCAACGAGCACTGGGCGCTCGATCCGACCGTGTTCGCGAACTACGCGAAGAACTACAAGACCGGCGAGCCGATGCCGGCCGCGCTGGTCGAGAAGATCAAGAAGTCGCACACGTTCAACCAGGGCTTCGAGACGACCGAATACCTCGCCGCGGCACTGCTCGACATGGCCTGGCATTCGCTGCCGGCCGATGCGCCGACCCAGGACGTCGAGAAGTTCGAGAAGGATGCGCTGAAGAAGTACAAGGTCGACGTGGCCGCGGTGCCGCCGCGCTATCGCACGCCGTATTTCGCGCACATCTGGGGCGGCGGCTACTCGGCGGGCTACTACGCGTACCTGTGGAGCGAAGTGCTCGACGATGACGCCTACGCCTGGTTCAAGGAGCACGGCGGACTGACGCGCGAGAACGGCCAGCGCTTCCGCGACATGATCCTGTCGCGCGGCAGCACCGAGGACATGGCCGCGCTGTACCGCGGATTCCGCGGCCGCGATCCGAGCGTCGAGCCGCTGCTTGAGGAGCGTGGCCTCAAGGACACGTCGAACAACACGGCCGCATCCGCGGTGTCCTCGCACTGACGCGTGCGACAGTCAGCCAAGCCTTCCCCTCTCCCACTCGCGGGAGAGGGCAGGGTGAGGGCGCCCGGTCCGCGCCCATCCGCGGCTCCGCAACGTGTCTTCGGTCACTCTTCTGCTGCGTCCCGGGAGGAAATCCTCGAACCCCGGCGCTGACTTGGCCCTCCGAAAAGCGTATCTTCACGCTGTGCTAACACTCGGCCCGTGATGGCTTGGCGGGTGAAGCCGGTGTCAAACAGGGAGGGCACCCACCTGTGGGCAAGCGCGACGATCAGTCCGGACTGATCCTCCTGATCGAGGACAACCGCGGAATTTCCGAGACCATCGGGGAATTTCTCGAGCGGCGCGGCTATTCCGTCGACTACGCCGCCGACGGGATCACGGGCCTTCACATCGCTGTCACCAACAGCTACGACGTCATCGTGCTCGATCTGATGCTGCCGGGCATCGACGGCATCGAGCTCTGCCGAAAGCTGCGCAGCGAAGCCAAGCTGGCAACGCCGGTCCTGATGCTGACCGCGCGCGACACGGTCGAGGACAAGCTGGTCGGCCTCGACGCCGGCGCCGACGATTACCTGGTCAAGCCGTTCGAGATCCGCGAGCTCGAAGCGCGCATCCGCTCGCTGATCCGCCGCGACCGCCGTCAGGTGTCGACTGAAGTGCTCAAGGTCGGCGATCTCGTGCTCGACACCGCGACGCTGCGCGTCACGCGCGCCGGCCGGGACCTGCCGCTTTCGCCGATCGGCGTCAAGCTGCTCACGATCCTGATGCGCGAGTCGCCGCGCGTGGTCAGCCGACGCGACATCGAGCGCGAAGTCTGGGGCGACCTCTTGCCGGACTCGGACACGCTGCGCAGCCATCTCTACAACCTGCGCAAGGTCATCGACAAGCCGTTCAGTCGCCAACTGCTGCACACGATCCACAGCGCGGGCTATCGGCTTGCCGATCTCGACACCGAGATCGCGCCGTCGGAGCGCGAGCGCACCAGCGCGTGATGCGCGGCTTTGGACACGGATTTCAGCCCCGGTCGTGAGCGGTAAGCGGTGAGTCGCAAGCGGAGCCGGCAGCTTTTTCCGCTCACCGCTCACCGCTCACCGCTGACCGCTCACATGGGGCTGCCTTCGCGCCGCACGAGAGACGACCATGCCGACAGCCGGCGGCCTGCGCCGCAAGATCTGGGTCGCGTTCATCCTGCAGATGACCGCGATCAGCTTCGCCGCGGTGCTCGGCGTCTACGCGGCGGCGACCGTCATCGAGGACGTGCTGGTCAAGCGCATCCTGCTGCAGGACGCCAACTACTATCTCGATCGCGTCGCGCACGATCCGACCGCCGAGCCGCCCGACACGTACTTCGTGCGCGGCTATCTGGAGAAGGCCGGCTTTGGCCGCGATGCGGTGCCGGAGGAATTTCGCGGCCTGCCACCCGGCTATCACCGCACCGGCGGCCAGCGCTCGACCATCGTCTATGTCATCGACTCCGCGTCCGGAAGGCTCTATCTCAGTATCGACTCGGAGCGCACGCGCCGGCTCGTGCTCCTGTTCGGGCTTGCGCTGTGCGGCGTCATCATCGTGATCGTCTACCTGACCACGTGGATGACCTACCGCGCCTCGCGGCGCGCGCTGTCGCCGGTGATCGCGCTGGCCAACGCGGTTCGCGACTGGGATCCGAAGCGTCCTGATCTCGATGCGCTGCTGCCGGAGAACTTGCCCGTGCGCGCGGATCGCGACGTCGAGAGCCTCGCGTACGCGCTGCACGGCTTCGCCGCGCGTCTGGAGGAATTCCTCGAGCGCGAGCGCGCGTTCACGCGCGATGCGAGCCACGAGCTGCGTACGCCGCTCACGGTCATCAAGGCATCCGCCGACATGCTGGTCGAGGACGACGTGCCGCCGTTCGCGCGGCGCGCGGCCGAGCGCATCCTGCACGCCGTGCGCGACATGGAGTCGCTGATCGAATCGTTCCTGATCCTAGCGCGCGAATCCGAGAGCGGCCTGCCGGAGGAGGAATTCAACGCCAGCGACATCGTGCGCGAGGAGGTCGAGCGCGCGCAGCCGCTCTGCGAAGGCAAGCCGGTGAGCATATTGCGCGAGGAGCGCGCCGATCTCGTCCTTTATTCCTCGCCGCGCGCATTCAGCGTGCTCATCGGCAACCTGATCCGCAATGCCTGCCAGTACACCGAACGCGGGCGCGTCACCGTGAGCATCCAGGCCGATCGCGTCGTCGTGCGCGACACCGGCGTCGGCATGAGCGAGGAGGAGCAGAAGCGCGCGTTCGTCTCGTTTTTCCGCGGCGAACACGGCCGCGGCAGGGGCCATGGCATCGGGCTCACGATCGTCAGGCGCCTTGCCGACCGCCTGGGCTGGGAAGTCGGCATGTCGAGCGAGCCCGGCGTCGGAACGACGGTGAGCGTCGTGTTCCCCGACACGCAACGTCTGTAATGCACGGTCGCGCCCGCTTGGCCCGGTTCGACGACGCGCCGCTATACTCGTTGCCTTCGCAGCACCGGAGACATGCGTGCGCGCCATTCGTGGTTTCTTCTGCTTCTGCGCGATCATGCTTGGATGGAGCGTTAGCATGGCGGCGACACCGGTTCTCGTGATCCACGGCGGCGCGGGCGTGATCCGCAAGGATCTGACGCCGGAAAAGGAAAAGCTCGTGCGCGCCGATCTCGAAACGGCGCTC
>DAISJF010000165.1:0-5152 GCA_036821625.1 Rhodanobacteraceae bacterium | reverse complement strand
CAAAATGGTGACGGAACAAGGGTTTGTGGCGGCCTGACGAGCCCGGCATCCATGTCACCGCTCCAAGCACAACCCCGTAAAACAAGCCAAAAGTGGCGATTCCCCTGACGCGAAACGCGATCAGGACCGCTGCGCTGACAACGTTGATAATCCCGGCCGGCGAGCGGACAATCCGATGCAAGCCGGCGCGTGACCGGCCACGAGGGGAATCGTCGGATGTCGACCCGCGTCACCGCCCTGTCGCCCGCGCGCGACTATCGCGCGCCGATGATGATCATCGGGCTCTTGTTCTTCATCTTCGGCTTCGTCACCTGGCTCAACGGTCCGCTGATCCAGTTCGTCGAGCTCGCGTTCGATCTCGACACGGTCAACGCGTTCCTCGTGCTGATGGTGTTCTATCTCTCGTATTTCTTTCTGGCGCTGCCGTCGTCGTGGATCCTGCGGCGAACCGGCATGAAGAAAGGCATGGCGCTCGGGCTCCTGACCATGGCCGCCGGCGCGATCGTGTTCGGCGAATTCGTCGTGCGCCGCTGGTATCCCGGCGCGCTGACCGGACTCTTCGTGATCGGCGCGGGACTCTCGCTGCTGCAGACGGCGGTGAACCCGTACATCTCGATTCTCGGACCGATCGAAAGCGCGGCACAACGCATCGCGTTCATGGGCATCTGCAACAAGGTCGCCGGCATCCTTGCGCCGCTCGTGCTCGGCGCGCTGGTCATGCACGGCCTGGGCGATCTGAAGACGCAGGTTGCGGCGGCCGATCCTGCATCGCGCGCAGCGCTGCTCGATGCGTTCGCCGCGCGCATCCATGTGCCGTATCTCGTGATGGCGGCCGTGCTCGCCGCGCTCGGCATCTGGATCGCGAAGTCGCCGCTGCCGGACGTCGACGCCGCGGAAGTCAATCGGAGTGCCGATGGCGGCGCGCCGTCGCGCGGCATCTTCGCGTATCCGCACCTCTGGCTCGGCGTGCTGTGCCTGTTCGTGTACGTCGGCGTCGAAGTCATGGCCGGCGACGCGATCGGCACGTACGGCCGCGGCTTCGATCTGCCGGCCGACGAGACCAAGTTCTTCACGTCGGCTACGCTGACCGCGATGTTGATCGGTTACGTGGTCGGCCTGCTCACGATTCCGCGCTTCATCTCGCAGGCGCGCTATTTGACGTTCTCGGCCGTGCTCGGCATCGCGCTTTCGATCGGCGCGTTCCTGACGCACGGCTACGTTTCGGTCGCATTCGTCGCGGCGCTCGGTTTCGCCAACGCGATGATGTGGCCGGCGATCTTTCCGCTCGCGATCGCGGGACTCGGCCGGCTCACCGAAACCGGCTCGGCGCTGCTGATCATGGGCATCGCCGGCGGCGCGGTCATTCCGCAGAGTTTTGCGCTCCTGAAGCAGCACCACGATTTTCAGAGCGTGTTCGTTGCGATCATGGTGCCTTGCTATGCGTACATCCTTTTCTATGCGCTGCGCGGCCACCGCGCCGGAGTGCGGCGCGCATGAGCGATCCGATTGCAGTTCCACCTCTTCCGCTTGCGGGAGAGGGCCCGGGTGAGGGCGATCGGAGTCCAACCTCCAAGCAGCGTTTCGCTCCGACCTCCCCTCACCCGGCCTGCGGCCGGCCTCTCCCGCGAGCGGGAGAGGCGAAGTGCGGCGTGCGCTACGATTGAAGACCATCGCGCCAGCCAATCCGCCCGTGCACAGACCCACAATCAAGGACGTCGCGCAGCGCGCCAAGGTGTCGCTGAAGACCGTCTCGCGCGTGATCAACAACGAAGTCTCGGTGCGCGCGCCGACGCGCGAACGCGTGCAGCGCGCGATCGCCGAACTGAAATACGAGCCGGACCAGTCCGCGCGCAGCCTGCGCACCGCGATGTCGTATGCGATCGGGCTCGTCTACGACAACCCGAATCCGTACTACGTGATCAGCGTACAGAATGGTGTGCTCGCCGCTTGCCGCGACCAGGGCTTCGGCCTGCAGATCCATCCGTGCGATTCGACCGTGCCCGACCTTGCCGACGAGCTGCACGAGCTAGTGCGCCGCGCGCGGCTCGCCGGCCTCGTGCTTGCGCCGCCGATGTCCGAGCGCATGGAGCTCATCAAGTTTCTCGCCGCGAACGGCATCCGGTTCGTGCGCATCATTTCCGCGGCCGAGGATCCGAACGACGGCTATCCGTGCGTCTACGTCGACGATCGCGACGCCGCGTACGACATCACCGAGCATCTGATCCAGCTCGGCCATCAGCGCATCGGCTTCCTCTGGGGCGGCGAGGCGCATCGCTCGAGCCCGGAGCGCTTCAAGGGCTACGAGAGCGCGCTCAAGGACTACGGGATTCCGCTCGACAAGAAGCTGGTGATTCCCGGCGATTACTCGTTCGACGACGGCTTCCGCGGTGCGCGCCGCCTGTTCGCGCTGCGCGAGCGGCCGACGGCGATCTTCGGTTCGAACGACGAGATCGCCGCCGGCGTGCTCGCTGCGGCAAAGTCGAGCGGCATCGACGTGCCTTACGAGCTCTCGATCGCCGGTTTCGAGGACAGCCCGTTCTCCAAGCAGTCGTGGCCCGCGCTGACGACGGCGAAACAGGCGACCGAGGACATCGCGCGGCACGCGGCGCTGCGGTTGATCGCCGAGCTGAAGCCGCATTCGGCGGCGGCCGTGACCGCGAACCGCGGCTTCAGTCCGCAGCTCGTGATTCGCGATTCGACCGCGCGCGTGCGCCTGCCGAGCGACGGATGAGCACCGTGTCCGAGAAGATTCCGCCGCGCATCAATGCGGAAGACACGCGCATGCATCGCGAGATCGGCGAGTCGGCGGCCGCAATCGCGCATCAGCTCGAAGACAATGCGACGCGGGTACGAGCCCTGGCGGACGCGCTGCGCGCCGATCCGCCGCGTCTTGTCGCGACCGGCGCGCGCGGGAGCTCGGACAATGCGGCAACGTTCGCGAAATACCTGTTCGAGACGCGGGTCGGTGTCGCGACGATGTCGGCGGCCCCGTCCGTGCAGTCGATCTATGCGGCGGAGCAGGATCTTTCGCACACGCTGTTTCTAGCGATCTCGCAGTCCGGTAAAAGCCCTGATCTGCTGCGCCAGGCGGAATCTTCCAGGCGAGCCGGCGCGCGCGTGGTCGCGATGGTCAACATCGAGGATTCGCCGCTCGCCGCAGCCGCGGACTTCGTGGTTCCGCTGCGCGCGGGTCCTGAGCTCAGCGTCGCGGCGACCAAGAGCTTTCTCTGCTCGCTGTCGGCGATGCTTCAGCTCACGGCGGAATGGAAAGACGATGCCACGCTGCGCGGAGCGCTCGCCGGCGTTCCCGCGGCGATGCGCGACGACGCCTCGCACGACTGGCAGACGCTCGTCGACGGACTTGCCGACGCGCGCAGCCTGTTCGTGGTCGGCCGCGGGCTCGGTCTCGCCGCCGCGCAGGAAGCCGCGCTGAAGCTCAAGGAAACCTGCGGCATCCACGCCGAGGCGTTCAGCGCGGCCGAAGTGCAGCACGGGCCGATGACGCTGGTCGATCGCGGCTTTCCAGTCGTGTTCTTCGTTCAGGACGACGACACGAAGTCGAGCACGCTCGAAGTCGCCGCAAGATTCCTCGCGCGCGGCGCACGCGTCTGGACGATCGGCGCGGACGTGCCCGGCGGCGAGGCCTTGTCGCTGCCCGCCGTGCGCGATCCTGCGTGCTCGCCCCTCGTCGCGGTGCACCGGTTCTACGCCGCAGCGAATGTGCTCGCGGTGCGTCGCGGCCGCAATCCCGATGCGCCGCCGCATCTGAGCAAGGTGACAGAGACGATGTGATGCGGACCGCGTTCGTCAACGCGCGCGTGCTGACCCGCGAGGGTTTTCGCAACGATGTCGCGGTGCTCGTCGAAGACGGAATGATCGCCGCGCTCGCCTCTGCGGACGATCCGCGCGTTCGAGACGCCGAGACCCGCGATCTCGGTGGCGCATTCCTGCTGCCGGGTTTCATCGACTGCCAGGTCAACGGCGGCGGCGGCGTGCTGTTCAACGACGCGCCGACCGTCGAGACGATCCGCCGCATCGGCGCCGCGCACCGGCGCTTCGGCACGACCGGGTTTCTGCCGACGCTGATCAGCGACGACGTCGGCGTGATGCGCGCCGCGATCGGCGCCGTCGATGCCGCGATCGCGCAAGGTGTGCCCGGCGTGCTCGGCATCCATCTCGAAGGACCGTATCTGGCGCCGGATCGACGCGGTGTGCACGACGCGACGAAGTTCCGCGTGCCGGATGCGTCCGATGTCGAGCTGATTTCGTCATTGCGCAGCGGCAGGACCGTGCTGACGATCGCGCCCGAATGCGTGCCGATCGAGACGATCCGCGATCTGGCGCGGCGCGGCGTGATCGTCTGCGCCGGCCATACTGCGGCGACATACGCGCAGATGCGCGCCGCGCTCGACGCGGGCGTGCGCGGATTCACGCATCTCTTCAACGCGATGTCGCCGCTGACTGCGCGCGAGCCCGGCGTCGTCGGCGCCGCGCTCGAGGATCGCGCGAGCTGGTGCGGCGTCGTCGTCGACGGCCATCACGTGCACCCGGCAAGCCTGCGCGTCGCGCACGCCGCGAAGCCGCGCGGCAAGCTGATGCTGGTCAGCGATGCGATGCCGCCGGTCGGCGGCGACAGCGATACTTACATGCTCGGCGGTGTCGCGATCACGTGTCGCGATGGCCGTTGCGAGACACCGGACGGCGTGCTAGCCGGTTCCGCGCTCGACATGGCGAGCGCATTGAGGAACACGCTACGGTCGCTCGATGTCACGCTCGACGAAGCAGCGCGCATGGCGTCGACGTATCCGGCCGAGTTCCTCGACATCTCGACGACGCACGGTGCGATCGCGCCTGGGTTGCGCGCGGACTTTGTCGAGCTCGATGACGGCCTCGCCGTCGGCCGCATATGGATGGCGGGCAGGGCGGAGTAGCGGCGCGCCGCGGTAAGCGTTTCTCGCCATCGCCGCGTTGTTCCGTCAACGTGACAAGGCGGCGGGATCGAATCCATTCTCGAAAATCGTATCCGCCACCGAGCCGGCATTCGATAGCGCGAACGCCGAATACTCGTCGGGCCATGGCGCAAGGAATGTCGCCAGGCCGGTCGCGGTATCGACGACATACTTGGCGTTCAATCCTGCGTTGACATCCTCCG
>DAISJF010000164.1:1780-5158 GCA_036821625.1 Rhodanobacteraceae bacterium | reverse complement strand
TGGGCGGCCGCATGTAGTCCGAGAAAATCAGGAACGTGCCGCCGAACGGAATGAAGCCGCGGTGCAGCGCGATCCCGTTGAGCGCCGCGCCCATCGCATGCTCCCGCACGCCATAGTGCAAGTTGCGGCCCGGACCGCCATTCTTGATTTCGGTATTGTTGGAGCCCGTCAGATCCGCGGACCCGCCGATCAGTTCCGGCAATTTTGCCGCGATCGCGTTCAAGACCTTTCCTGAAGCCGCGCGCGTAGGCTGCACGTCCTTGGCCCCGAACACCGGCAGCGCCGAGTCCCAGCCCTCAGGGAGCCGGCCGGCAAGGCGCCGCTCCAGCTCGGCGGCGAGCGCCGCATGCTCGGCGCGATACGCAACCCACTTGCGATTCCATTCATCCTCGAGCTGCGCGCCTCGACGGGCATCTCGTTCCAGTGGCGCGCTCCGGTCGGGCCGATCGTGATCAACCTGGCTACGCCGATCCGTAGCCAGCATGGTGACGACATCGAAAGAATCCAGTTCTCGTTCGGCAATACCTTCTAGGCTGCCTGAGGGGAACGAACCGGCCAGCCGAAGGAGAACGACGCGTGACAGGGCCCGCCCGAGCAGACGTGATCCGCGCGCTGGTGCTGACCTTCGCTTTCGCGTTGTCCGGCTCGGTTGCAGCGCAGGCACAGGCGCCCGCATCCGCGCGCATAGGCTACGTCGACATGAAGCGACTGCTCGACAACGCGCCTCAGGTCATCGCCGGGCGGCAGAAGCTCGAACGCGAGTTCGCGCCGCGCGACACGTCGCTGAAGGCCGACGAGAAGCACCTGCAGGAGCTGCGCGACAAGCAGCAGCGCGAAGCGGCGACGATGGCCGCGGCCGATGCCGATGCACTCAAGCGCGAGATCGACGCGCTCGACCGCTCGATCAAGCGCAATCGCGACAGCATGCGCAACGATCTCAAGTCGCGCAGCGATCAGGAGCTCGACAAGAGCTGGCGCGAGATCAACGACGCGGTCGTCGCGTTCGCGCGCGAGCAGGGTTATGACCTGATCGTGCCGAGCCCGGTCGTCTACGCGAGTCCGCGCGTCGACGTGACCGACCAGGTGCTGGAACGCCTGAAGCGGCAATACAACGCACGCACCGGCAGCACGCCATGACCACGCACGCGCTGGGCGACATCGCGGCGCGCTTCGGGCTCGAGCTGCGAGGCGATCCGGCGACGCCGATCCGCGGCGTCGCGACGCTGGCCAACGCAGAACCGGGCCAGCTCGGCTTTCTCGCCAATCCGCGCTACCGCGCGCAGCTCGCCGCAACGCGCGCCGACGCGATCGTCGTGCGCGCGGCCGATGCCGATGGCTGTCGATCCGCGGTGCTGATCGCCGATGATCCGTACGTCGCGTTCGCGCGCATCGCTGCGTTGTTTGAACGCGTTGCCGCCGCGCCCGCCGGCGCGCACGCGAGCGCGAGCATCGCCGCCGGCGCGAGGGTCGCCGCGTCCGCTTCGATAGGACCGTTCTGCGCGATCGACGCGGAGGCCGAGATCGGCGAAGGCGCCGTGCTCGGCCCGCATTGCATCGTCGGGCGCGGCTGCAAGGTCGGCGCGCAGTCGCGGCTCGTCGCACGCGTCACGCTCGTGCAGGACGTGACGCTCGGCAAGCGCGTGCTCGTGCACCCGGGCGCCGTGATCGGCGCCGACGGCTTCGGCATCGCGTTCGCGAAGGATCACTGGGAAAAAGTGCCCCAGCTCGGCGGCGTCGTGGTCGGCGACGACTGCGAGATCGGCGCCAACACGACCATCGACCGCGGCGCGCTCGGCGACACCGTGCTCGAGGAAGACGTGCGCCTCGACAACCAGATCCAGATTGCGCACAACGTCTTCATCGGCGCGCACACCGCGATGGCCGGCTGCGCGGCCGTCGCCGGCAGCGCGCGCATCGGCCGTTACTGCCTGATCGGCGGCGCCGCTGGCATACTGGGCCATCTGGAGATCGCCGATCGCGTCACCGTCACCGCCATGAGCCTGGTCACGCATTCGCTGCGCGAGGCCGGCGAATACTCGTCGGGAACGCCGATTCAGGAGAATCGGCAGTGGCGTCGCAACGCCGCACGCTTCAAGCGCCTCGACGATTTCGTGCGGCGCGCCGTCGCCGCCAGGAGGGAACCCGAATCATGACCGACAAGGACTTGAGCGGCGTGGAGCTGCCGATCGATATCGAGCGCATCGCCAGGATGCTGCCGCATCGGTATCCGTTCCTGCTGATCGATCGCGTCGTCGCGTTCGAGCACGGCAAGCGCCTGGTCGCGATCAAGAACGTGACCATCAACGAGCCGTTCTTCCAGGGCCATTTTCCCGGCCATCCGGTCATGCCCGGCGTGCTGATCATCGAGGCGATGGCGCAGGCCTGCGGCGTACTGATCAAGCTCTCGATACCGCACGATCCGGACGTGCCGGTCGTCTTCTATCTGGTCAAGGTCGACAAGGCGCGCTTCAACCGCATCGTCGTGCCCGGCGATCAGCTCACGCTCGAGGTCGCGCACAAGCGCACGATGCGCAACATGAGCCTGTTCTGGTGCCAGGCGCTCGTCGAAGGCAACGTCGCCGCGGAAGCGGAGCTGCTGTGCGCCGAGGTCGCCAGCGGATGATCCATCCGAACGCGATCGTCGATCCGGCAGCACGGATCGGCGCCGGCGTCAGCATCGGCGCGTACAGCGTGATCGGCGCCGACGTCGAAATCGGCGACGGCACTTCGATCGGACCGCACGTCGTGATCGAGGGCGCGACGCGGATCGGGCGCGACAACCGCATCTTCCAGTTCGCCTCGATCGGCGCGATTCCGCAGGACAAGAAGTTCGGCGGCGAGCGCAGCGAGCTGATCATCGGCGATCGCAACCTGATCCGCGAGTTCGTCACTCTGAACCGCGGCACGAACGAAGGCGGCGGCGCGACGCGGATCGGCAACGACAACTGGATCATGGCCTACGTGCACGTGGCGCACGACTGCGTCGTCGGCGATCACACGGTGTTCTCGAACAATGCGACGCTGGCCGGCCACGTGATGATCGGCGACTACGTGATCCTGTCGGGTTTCTCCGGCGTGCACCAGTTCTGCAGGATCGGCGCGCATGCGTTCATCGGCATGGGCTGCCTCGTCAACGGCGACGTGCCGCCGTTCGTGATGATGGCCGCCGACTACGGGCGCCCGCGCGGCATCAATTCCGAAGGACTGAAACGTCGCGGCTTCAGCGCGGACCGCATCAGCGCGATCAAGCGCGCCTACCGCACGCTCTACCTCGGCAACCGCGCGTTCAACGAAGCGCGCGGCGAGCTCGCGGCGATAGCGGCGGACAGCAAGGACGTCGCGATGATGCTGGATTTCATCGAGAGCGCTGAGCGGGCG
>DAISJF010000164.1:0-1680 GCA_036821625.1 Rhodanobacteraceae bacterium | reverse complement strand
CGCTTCGCCCTCGTCGCCGGCGAAACCTCCGGCGACCTGCTCGGCGCCGGCCTCATCTCGGCGCTGCGCGAGCGTTTTCCAGACGCCGAATTCGCCGGCGTCGGCGGTCCGCGCATGCGCGCGGCCGGGCTCGACGCGTGGCACGCATCCGACGAGCTCGCGGTCATGGGCCTTGCGGAAGTCGTCCGGCATCTGCCGCGTCTGCTCGCGCTGCGTCGCGACGTGCGCCGACGCGTGCGCGCTTTCCGCCCCGACGCATTCATCGGCATCGACGCGCCGGATTTCAACTTCGGCCTCGAGCGCAAGCTCAAGGCAGACGGCATCCGTACCGTGCACTACGTCAGTCCTTCGATCTGGGCCTGGCGCGCCAAGCGCGCGCGCACGATCGGCCGGAGCGCCGACCTCGTCCTCTGCCTGTTTCCGTTCGAACCGGAAATCTACGCGCGCCACGGCGTCCGCGCGGCGTTCGTCGGGCATCCGCTGGCCGATCAGTTCGTGCTCGACCCCGTGCAATCGCCCGCACGCGCGGCGCTCGGTTTGTCCAACGACGTCCCGGTGCTTGCATTGTTGCCGGGCAGCCGGCTCGGCGAGATCCGCCGGCTCGCCGCGGATTTCGTCGGCGCCGCGCAACGCCTGCGTCAGCAGCTGCCGGACTTGCGCGTCGTCGTGCCGATGGCGAATGCGGAATGCAGGAAAGCGTTCGAGGAAATTCTGGAAAGGATCGGAACCGGGAGCCGGGAGCCGGGAGCCGGAGAGCCAACCGAAGCGGGCATTCCGGCTGCCGGCTACCGGTTACCGGCTTCCGATCTTTTCCGCATCATCGACAACCACGCCCACGAAGCCATGATCGCGGCCGACGCCGTGCTGCTCGCCTCCGGCACCGCCGCGCTCGAGGCGATGCTGGCGAAGCGGCCGATGGTCGTCGCCTACCGCATCGCGCCGCTCACGTATCGGATCGTGACCGGCCTCGGGATGCTCGATACCAACCGCTACTCGCTGCCGAACGTGCTGGCCGGTCGCGATCTCGTGCCCGAGCTCATGCAGGACGCCTGCACGCCGGAAGCGCTGGCGAATGCGCTGTTGCCCGCGCTCAGCGCACGCCGGCCGCCGCTGCCGCTGCTCGCCGAGTACCGGCATCTGCATCTGGAGCTGCGTCACGATGCGAGTCGCTCGGCCGCGACCGCGATCGCGGCTCTGCTGGCCGAGCCGGCGCCGGTTCGCGCTCGTTGAGCGCGCTGCACCGCGCATTGACGCAACGCCGCGTCATCCGCACGATGGATCGGTGACGAGCGCCGCATCTTGAGCCCCACGCAGAAGACATCGCGCCGCGTGCGCACGCTGCGGATCGTTGCGCTGGTCGCGTTCGCGGCGATGCTCGCGTTCGGGCCGCTGACCGAGCACACCTGGCCGGAGAAGTCGTTCACCGCGACCCTGGCGCTGCTGACCGCCCTGATCGTCCTGTTCGCGACCGGCCGTACCGCGCTGGCGCTGCTCGTCGCCGCGCTGGCATTCGGCGCGATCGAGATCGCCGGCGCGCTCAAGTTCGTTTATCTGCAGACACCGGTACTGGCGCCGGATCTCGAGTATTTCCTGACTCGCGACACGGTCGGCGTGATCGCGCGCTATCCCCTGCTTCTCGGCGTCAGCGTGGCCGCAGCGATTCTGATCCCGCTGCTGCTG
>DAISJF010000163.1:0-5175 GCA_036821625.1 Rhodanobacteraceae bacterium | reverse complement strand
ACGTTGCCGCGCTCGAAACCGGCGTCGAACAGCGCGGGCACGTCGGCGGGCGTGATCGGTCCGTAGCCAACGCGGCCCGACGGCGCATCGATCTCGACCAGCGGTTCGAGCCAGAACATGCCGCGCGAGCCGTTGCGAACGACGCTGACGTCCGCGCCGCGCCGCTTCGCTTCGTTCTCGATCGCGCGCGCGGTCGCTTCGGCGCCGAGCGCCAGCGCGGTCGCGTCACGCGAAACGTAGACGCGCGCGCTCATTTCGCCACCTCGCGCAGCGCGCCGACGAGCGCATCGAACGCGGCAGGCGTCACGCGCGCGTGCAATTGATCGGGATCGACGAGCACCGAAGGCCCGCAACCGCAGTTGCCGAGGCAATACACGGCCTCGAGCGTGAGCGCGCCGTCCTTCGTCGTCTCGTGGAAATCGACGCCGAGCGTCTTCTTTGCGTGCGCTTCGAGCGCGCGCGCGCCGAGCGCCTGGCACGCCTCGGCGCGGCAGATGCGCACGACGTGGCGTCCCGGCGCATGCGTGCGGAAGTGGTGGTAGAACGTGATCACGCCGTGCACTTCGGCGCGCGAGAGGTTGAGCTCGTGCGCGATCAGCGGGATCGCGTCCTCGGGAATGTAGCCGAGCGCGTCCTGGATGCCGTGCAGCACCGGCATCAGGGCGCCGGCCAGATGCCGACGCTCGTCGATGACCGCGCGCACGCGAGCCGCCGTCGCCGCGGGAAGGTTCGGCGCGATCGGCTGCTGCGTGCGTGCTGCTTTTCCAGGCATTTCAATCGTCCTTCGCCGCGATGCTCAGAACAACGCCGCGACTTTCTGCACCGTGACCCAGACACCCCACAGAATCGGGATGCCGACCAGGAGCCAGGCGCCGAACAAGAGCGCCGGACTGCTCGGCGCGCCGTCCGCGCGCGCGGGCCCGGTCGCATTCGCAACCGCGCGCTCGTGCGCGAGCCTGCGTTCCGCTTCGAGCTCCGCATCGGTCATGTAGTACTTCGGGTCGACCGGCTTGATCAGGAAATTGCAGATGAAACCGATCACCAGCAGGCCGGCCATGATCATCAGCGGCATGTCGTAGATGTGATCGCGCGGAATGTTCGCGGCGATGCGCGCCTCGCGCAGATAATTCACCAGCACGGGGCCCAGAATGCCCGCGGCCGACCACGCCGTCAGCAGCCGGCCGTGGATCGCGCCGACCATCTGCGTGCCGAACATGTCGGCGAGGTAGGCCGGAATCGTCGCGAAGCCGCCGCCGTACATCGACGCGATCACGCCGAACGCGAACACGAACAGCAGCAACGCCTTCGCCGCCGCAAACTGCGGCATCAGCATGTAGAGCACGATGCCGAGCACGAAGAACGTGTAATAGCTGAGCTTGCGTCCGAGCTTGTCCGACAGCGACGCCCAAAAGAAACGGCCGCCGATGTTGAACAGCGAGATCAGGCCGACGAAGCCGGCACCGACCGCGGCCGCCGCGGCTTTCAGCGTCGCGTCGGCCTGCACCTGCGCGAAGCCGAGATCCGGATGCGCGACGAGGCTGCCGCCGAACACTTCCTGCAGCATCACGGAAGCGACGCCGATGATGCCGATGCCCGCACTGACGTTGAGGCAGAGCACGAGCCAGATCAGCCAGAACTGCGGCGTCTTCCAGGCCGTGTCGAGATGCACGTGCCGCGTCGTGATCATTGCCTTGGCCGCATCGGCCGCGGGCGGCGTCCAGCCGGCGGGCTTCCATCCGATCGGCGGAATGCGATAGCCGAATGCGCCGAGCATCATGAAGACGAGGTAGATCGCGGCCATCGTCACGAACGTCTGCCAGACGCCGACCGAGTCCGCGGTTGCGTAGAACTTCATCAGTCGATCCGCGAGCGGCGAGCCGATCATCGCACCGCCGCCGAAACCCATGATCGCCATGCCGGTCGCCATGCCGCGCCGGTCCGGGAACCATTTGATCAACGTGGAAACCGGCGAGATGTAGCCGAGGCCGAGACCGACGCCGCCGATCACGCCCGAGCCGATCCACAGCATCCAGATCTGGTGCACGTAGACGCCGATCGCCGAGATCACGAGCCCGCCGCACCAGCACAGTGCCGCAACGAACGCGGCTTTGCGCGGACCGACACGCTCGAGCCATCCGCCCCAGAGTGCCGCGGCGGAACCGAGGAACACGAAGAAGAGCGTGTACATCCAGCCGAGCGTTGACACCTTCCAGTCGCAGCTCGCCGAGAACACGGACGCGACGAAGCTCATGTCGGCCGGGCAGTCGACCGCCTTGGTGATCCCGATCGCCTTCGACAGCGGCAGCCAGAACACGCTGAAGCCGTAGGCCATGCCGATGCAGAGATGAATGCACAACGCAGCCGGAGGGACCAGCCACCGATTGAAGCCGGCCGACGCGATGGTCCGCTCCTTGGCGAGAAGTCCCGTCGGCACTCCTGCCGACGAGCTGACGCTGACGTCCAGCGTGCTCATGGTCCCCTCCGGGGCTTGTGCGGTGGATGGTTTGGCGTATAGGCTATGGGAAGCCTATTTCGCGCGACCACCTTCGGCTTTGTGTGGACTCTGCACTACGTGGTCGGACGTAACAATAGGCTTTTCGTAGCATCTTTTCAGGGCGGTTTCGAATCGGATGTTCAAGGTCGCGATCGATGCGCACTGGCAGCTCCGCCGTCAGGACGGCGCGCCGCTGGTTCCGCGCCTGACGGCGCTTCTGGTCGGCATCCAGCAGACGGGCACGCTGGCCGCGGCCTGCCGCCTGGCCGGGCTCACCTATCGGTATGCGTGGGGATTGTTACGGGACGGTGAACGCGCGTTCGGCCATCCGCTCGTAGCGAGTCAGCGCGGCCGCGGCGCCAAGCTGACGCCGCTCGGCGAACGGCTCGCCTGGGCCGATCAGCGCATCGCGGCGCGACTCGCGCCGCTGCTCGACAGTCTCGCCTCCGAAGTCGAATCGGAAATCGAGCGCGCGCTGTCCGTGATCCAGCCCGTTCTGCGCGTGCACGCGACGCACGGTTTCGCGGTCGAGACGCTGCGCCAGTTCCTCGCCGGCCGGCAGATTCCGATCGATCTCAAGTATCGCGATTCGGACGAGGCGCTCACCGCATTCATCGACCGGCAGTGCGACGTCGTCGGGCTGCATCTGCCGATCGGGGATCTCGAAGCCGAAGTCGCCGCGCACTACGCGCCGCGCATCCAGGACGACTGGACCCTGATCCATCTCGCCAGGCGACGACAGGGTCTGGCGGTCGCACCGGGCAATCCGAAGCGCGTGCGCGGGATCGGCGATCTCGCGCGCGAAGGCGTGCGCTTCGTGAACCGGCAGGGCGGCTCGGGCACGCGGCTCCTGTTCGATCTGCTGCTCTCGCGCGCGGGCGTCGACACGCGATACATCGAAGGCTACGAGATCCTCGAATACACGCATGCGGCGGTCGCCGCCTATGTCGGCAGCGGCATGGCGGATGCAGGCTTCGGTCTCGAAGTGCCGGCGCGGCGCTTCGGCCTCGACTTCGTGCCGCTCGTGACCGAACGCTATTTCTTCGTCTGCCGCAACGATTTTCTCGCCGAGCCGAACATGCAGCAGTTCATTTCGGTGCTGCACGATGCCGCATTCCGCGCGCGGGTCGGAGAGTTGCCCGGCTACGACGCCGCCCACGCGGGCCGCACCGAGCCGGCTCGCTCGGCGTTTCCACTGCCGCAGCGGACGAAGCGGCGATCCGCCGCGACGGTCTGAATCCCGCCCGACGCCGCCGTCATCCGCCGTCGAATCCGTCGGCGAATATTCGGTCGTCGAGGACGTGGAACGGCTGCGTGGCCGTCGCCGGCAGCAGCGCCGTCGTGCCCGCGTAGTTCGCGCCGAGCGTCAGCACGGCCGGGGCGCCGAGCGTGAGGCTGCAGGTTGCGACGCCGCTCGCATCCGTCGTGCCGTCGCACGACGCGGCGCCGATGGTGAAGGTGACGTCCGCGTTCGGTATCGGCAACGCCGGATCGACCGAGAGATCGAGCAGCGTCGCGGTCAGGCCGACCGTGCCGCCGCTGTTGCCGGATGTGGGGCTTCCGTTGAGCGTCAGGTAGGTCGTATGTCGGCCGCCCGTCCAGATCACCGGCACCTGATTCGACGCGACGGTCTCATCGTCGATCGTCGCGAACGCAACGACCGCATCCTCTCCGATATTGCGGCCGACATAGGAGAACGGGACGCTGGGTTGTCCAAAGACCAAGAACCCAACCATCTGCAACGAGTTCGCGCCGGACACAACCACCGTCACCGGAGTGCCGGCTGGCGGCGTGCCATGCGGGAAGAAAACGTTCAAGTCCTGCACCGTGCCCTGCGGCGCGAGCGGCGGTTCGTTCACCGGTTCGAGATCGAGCGACGGATCCGGCGTCAGCTGAGCTGTCGCCGGGCAGGTTCCGTCCGCGTTGCTGAGGCGATAGATCGCGACACCGGCGTTCAGATAGAAGCAGCCGTCCGGACCGACGATGCGAATGGCGCCGGCTCCCGTTTCTTCGAGAACGGCACCGCTGAACGCGGGTGGCACGAGCGACATGTCGTACGCGGCGACCGATTGCGCGTAACCGCCTATGCGGCTCGCGCCGACGACGAGCGCCTGCGCGCCGCCGGCGGATGCCGTGCCGAGCGCCGTCACGGTGAACGTCGAACCGATCGTGGTCGGCGTGACGGTGGGGGGTTGCGGCTGATCGGTTCCGCTCACGATATCGATCGCGCCGAACGTCGCGTAGGAATGCACGACGTACAGCGTGCCGTCGGGTGCGAAGCTCAACCCGCCGTTCGGCGAGCCCGAGCTTTGCGCGTAGACCGAAGTCGACGGGGTTCCGCCGAGATTCGTCACGCGCCAGATCGAAGCGTTGTCCGATCCGGCGCCGGTACAACCATCCGTCACGAACACATCGCCGCTGAGCGGATCGGTCGCGCTGTCGAACGGACACGGCAGGTTCGTCGACACCGGCGTCGCGGTGCCGTTGATCGTGTTGATCCTGAGCACCGCGCCGGTGGTGAAATCCCCTGTCGTGGCGACGCGTGCGCCGTAGAGATTGCCGTCGCCGCCGAACGTCAAAGCGCCGAGCGAAGGTCCGAGCGGCGTCGCGGTGATGCGGTTCGCGTCAGTGACGATGACGCCCCCGGGCGGAACGTCGTAGACATCGCCGGTCACGTAATC
>DAISJF010000162.1:0-5187 GCA_036821625.1 Rhodanobacteraceae bacterium | reverse complement strand
ATCGGGAATCGGGAATCGGGAATCGGGAATCGGGAATCGGGAATCGGGAATCGGGTAAGACTACGTCATCCCGGCGGAAGCCGGGATCCATTTGTCTTTGTGCATCGGAAGGCCGTCCCCGTTCCCGCCTCGCCGGAAACTCGTCACCGAACCTCACCGCTTCCCGAAACCCCGCGCGGATCCGACGCCGCGTGCATCTCGCCGGTCTTGCGATTCCAGGTGACCGCGTTCATGAAGCCCCAGCGCCGCTCCGATTCGCTGACCTTGTGGCCCATCGCTTCGAGTTCCGCAATCTCCTCGGGCGTGAACGCGCCTTTCTCGGCCGAGATCACGTCGGGCAGGTACTGGTGGTGATAGCGCGGATTGGCGACGAACTTCTCGGGCTGCTCGCCGTCGATGAAGGCGAGAATCGCTTCGAGCACCATCGTGATGATGCGGCCGCCGCCCGGCGTGCCGATCACGCCGATGCGGTCGCTGCCGACGACGAAGCTCGGCGACATCGACGACAGCGGTCGTTTCCTCGCCTTCGGCGCGTTGTTGTCGTTTCCGACGAGACCGAACGCATTCGGCTTGCCGGCGACCAGCGCGAAGTCGTCCATTTCGTCGTTGAGCACGAATCCGGTGCCGGGCACGACGAACCCGGAGCCGAAGATCAGATTCACGGTCTGCGTCGCCGAAACGAGATTGCCTTCGCGATCGACGATCGAGAAATGCGAGGTATGCATGCTTTCCGGCGCGTCGAGATAACCCGGCAGCATCTCGCTCGGCGTCGCCTTGTCCGGATGGATCGACGCGCGCAGGCCTGCGGCATAGAGCGGGCTGGTCAGCTCGGCGATCGGCATCTCGACGAAATCGGGATCGCCGAGATACGCGGCGCGATCGCGATAAGCACGCCGCATGGCTTCGACGGTCAGATGCACGCGATGCACGCGATCGAGCTTGCCGAGGTCGTAGCCGCCGAGGATGTTCAGCATCTCCGCGAGCGCCACGCCGCCCGAAGACGGCGGCGGCGCGGTCACGATGTGCCAGCCGCGATAGTCGACCGTCAGCGGCGCGCGTTCCTTCACGACATAGTCGGCGAGGTCCTCGGGCGTCCACCTGCCCCCTTCGGCGCGAACGCCGTCGACGAGCTTCCTGGCCAGATCGCCGCGATAGAAACCGTCGTTGCCCTGTTCGGCCATCAACTCGAACACGTGCGCGAGATCGGGCGTCCTGAACACCCAGCCTTCCTTCGGCGCCTCGCCGTCGACGAGATAGAGCGCGACGGATGCGGGAAAGCGCTTGATGATCTCCTTGCGTCCGGCGAGCTCGCCGAGGAAACGCGAGTCAGGCTTGAAGCCTTCGCGCGCGAGCCGGATCGCCGGCGCGAGCGACTTGGACAGCGGCAGCTTGCCGTAGTGCTGCGCGATCCAGACGATGCCCGCGGGCTCGCCCGGAATCGCCGACGACAATGGCCCGTTGATCGAGTGATCGCGATCCGGATTGCCGTTCGCATCGAGGTAGTCTTTCGGATCGACCGCCGCCGGCGCAGTTTCGCGCGCGTCGACCATCGTCTCCTTGCCGTCGCTCGCACGACGCAGCAGGAAGAATCCACCGCCGCCGATGCCCGAGCTCTGCGGTTCGAGCACCGCCAGCGCAGCCGCGACCGCGACCGCGGCATCGAACGCGTTGCCGCCTGCGTCGAGCACCTCGAACCCGGCGTCGGTCGCGAGCTTGTGCGCGCTCGCGATCGCGGCGCGCCCCGGCTGTTCCGCCGCCGGCGCGATCGCACAGCCGAACGCCAGCCAGCATGCGAGCGCACCCAGCGCCAGGACATCCCTGCGACACTTCATCCGTTCTTCTCCCGCATCAGGTCCTCGTATCTGGCCAAGAGCTCGGCGCGCGATTCGAGATGCTCCGGATCGACGATGATGCACTCGACCGGGCAGACCTCGACGCACTGCGGCGTCTCGTAGTGCCCCACGCACTCGGTGCAGAGCGGCGGAGCAATCTCATAGATTTCCGGCCCTTGCGTGATCGCCTTGTTCGGGCAGACGGGCTCGCAGACGTCGCAGTTGATGCAGAGTTCGGTGATCTTGAGGGACATTTCCTCAGAGCTTAGCGTATCGGCTTGGGTGATCTGGCGCCGGGCGTGGGTGTTACTGCGATAACCGACTCATGTTCATGTGTTTTTTTGTCGGCCTTCCTGGGGGCCAGTCTGACGTAAGTCCCCACTTCGTCATTCCGGCGAGGGCCACTGCTTCGTCATTCCGGCGAGGGCCACTGCTTCGTCATTCCGGCGAAAGCCCCCGCTTCGTCATTCCGGCGAAAGCCCCCGCTTCGTCATTCCGGCGAAGGCCCCCACTTCGTCATTCCGGCGAAGGCCCCCACTTCGTCATTCCGGCGAAGGCCGGAATCCATTTTGATCTTGGTCCTTTAACTTCGACGTCGGCGTTCCGCGAGAACCGGCTCACGGACGTCGGTCTGTTCTCGCGAAAGCCCAAGACAAGAGCCGAATCAAATTGGATTCCGGCCTTCGCCGGAATGACGAAGCGGGGAGTCGCCGGAATGACGAAGCGGGGGCCTTAGCCGGAATGGCGAAGTGAGGATTTACGTGAGACCGACGAAGCGGGGGCCTCGCCGGAATGGCGAAGTGAGGATTTACGTCAGACCGACGAAGCGGGGGTCTTCGCCGGAATGACGAAGTGGCTTCGCCGGAATGACGGACAAAGAGCCGACACCCTCCACCCAGCCCTCCCCTCGAAGGGAGGGCCGAAGCCGAAAACTGACGAGCGCCTACTTCGCCTCGACGAAGCGAACCTCCGCCCCCGACGTAGTAAGCGCCTGCTTGATCGCATCGACATCGCCCGGTGCGCCGATGAACAGCACGACGACATCCTTGAACGACCCGGCCTGGACATCCTTGAACGCCTCGACGACGAGATCGGCGGTGGTCTTCGAATCCGGTCCGCCGAACGCCATCATGTTGCCCGGAAGCACGCCGCGCCCGACGACGTTCTTGACGTTGTCGAGCTGATTCTGGCGGTCGTTCTTGGCCGCGTCGTCGTCGCCGGCGGGGACGAAATACATGTAGGGATGATTGGTCTTCACGCCCTGCATGTTGGCAGTGACCACGCTGACCAGATACTGCTTCCAGGCAGTCTTGTCCGTGGGATTTTTCGGCATCGGCGCGATCTGCGGTTGCGCCGCCGCCTCGTCCTTGGCCTTTTCCTGCTGGTTGCATGCGCTGAGCGCGAAAGTCGCGGCGCACGCAATAAGGATGATGGCGAGAATCTTGCGCATGGCCTTGCTGCCTCTCACGTAGTTGTGGGCGAGTTGCGATAGTTGTTGCGTAACGCTTGCTGCACGACCGGGTGGACGAACCCGGACACGTCGCCGCCGAGGCGCGCGATTTCGCGCACCAGCGATGACGAGATGAAACTGTATTGCTCGGCGGGCGTCAGGAACAGCGTCTCCGCGGTCGGGATCAGATGCCGGTTCATGCTCGCGAGCTGGAATTCGTATTCAAAGTCCGAGACCGCGCGCAATCCGCGCAGGATCACGCCGGCGCCGCATTCCTCGACGAGATCGGCCAGCAGCGTGGAGAATCCGCGCACTTCGATGTTGGCAATGCCTGCCAGCGCGACGCGAGCGAGCGAGATGCGCTCGGTGAGGCCGAAGTTGGTTCCCTTGGTCGGACTCTCGGCGATGGCGACGATCAGGCGATCGAACAGCGGCGCGGCGCGGGTCGCGAGATCGACGTGGCCGTTCGTGATCGGATCGAACGTGCCCGGATACACCGCCACACGCGAGCGCTGCTGTGAAGTCACCGCCATTCACCTGCCTCGCGTGACCGGACGCCGGGGCTACTTTAGCGGATCGGCCGCCGCGCGACGATACAGCGCGTAGCGGACGGCGCCGGCGCGCCCTTCGCGGTGCAGAGTCCACGCCGCCGGCAGCGCGAGCGCGGCGTCGGCGGGCGACTCGAGGTAGATCCAGGCGCCGGCCGCGAGCCAGCCGCGGCCTTCGAGCCGTTCGGCCGATGCGTTCCAGAGATCGGCTGAATAGGGCGGATCGAGGAACACGATGTCGAACGGCTCCGCCTTTCCGGCGAGCAGCGCCAACGCATCGCCTTCGATGACGCGCGCGTTCTCGATCCTGAGGCGCGAGAGGTTGTCGCGGAGATCGCGGGCAAGCGCGCGATCGCTCTCGACGAACGTGCACGAGTGCGCGCCGCGCGAAAGCGCCTCGATGCCGAGCGCGCCCGTGCCTGCGTAGAGATCGAGGCAGCGTGCGCCTTCGACGACCGGCATCAGCCAGTTGAACAGCGTTTCGCGCACGCGATCCGGCGTCGGGCGCAGACCGGCCCTGGCGGGTACGGCCAGGCGCGAGCCGCGCAGCCGTCCGGCGACGATGCGCAGCTTTCCGGGCGGACCTGGCCGTTCACGCCGCACCACACCTCCTCCGTCATTCCGGCGCATGCCGGAATCCAGCCTTTGATCCACCGGCTTGTCGCGCGCCGTCAGCGCGCTCGACGAGAGCACCAAGCCCGGGTGTTAGCATGCCCGATCGATTTTCGCCGATACCGTTGCGCAATGCTGAAGTTCTGGAAGAAGAAGCCGCCCGACGAGGCTCCGCGGGCGGCACCGCCGAACCCTGACGATGCCGAGCCGTCACTCGTCGAGACCCCGGCGCCTCAGAACGCCGCCGGCGAGGCGTCGATACCGAACGATGAGCCGGCACCATCCGCCGCGCCGACCCGGCGCTCATGGCGCGAACGGCTTTCCGGTAGCGGTTTCGCGCGCGGCCTGTCTTCGCTGTTCTCGCGCAACCCGGTGCTCGACGATGCGCTGCTCGACGAGCTCGAGACCTGCCTGATCACGGCCGATGTCGGCGTCGCCGCTTCCGCTGAAATCGTCGACGTTCTGCGATCGCGCGTCGCGCGGCGCGAGTTTGCGGATACGGACGCGCTGCTCGCGGCATTGCGCGCCGATCTCGTCGAACGGCTCAAGCCGGTCGAGCGGCCGCTTGACGTCAGTGGGCGGCGTCCGTTCGTGCTGCTGATGGTCGGCGTCAACGGCGTCGGCAAGACGACCACGATCGGCAAGCTCGCGCGCCGCTACCGGGACGAAGGGCGCTCCGTGCTGCTGGCGGCCGGCGACACGTTCCGCGCGGCGGCTGTCGAGCAGCTCCGGGCCTGGGGCGAGC
>DAISJF010000161.1:0-5224 GCA_036821625.1 Rhodanobacteraceae bacterium | reverse complement strand
AGGCGGTCGGCCGGATTTGTGACTGCCGGGACCAGCCGCTAAGCTGGCCGTTCGACAAGCCGACGCCTCTCGTACATGACCCAGCAAAGCCCTTCGCCGCAGCCCGACGGAGTCCTCACCGACGCGACCGCGGCGGCGATCAGCGAAACGCCGGAGGGCCCGCAGGAATCCGCGGGCGCCGCAGCGCCGCGGTCCTCGGTCGCCGATCGCACGAAAGGCCTGCCGCTGCGCGCGCGCCACGCGCTGCAGAGCGTGGGCCAGATGATCGAGCGCCGCCAGCTCGACGAAGCCGAGCGCACGCTGACGAAGATGCGCGCGCACGCCGGAAATCATCCGGAGTTCCTGCGCATGGCCGCGGTGGTGCTGCATCTGCGCGGACGCAGCGCCGATGCCGCCAACCTGCTCCGGCGCGCGCTCGGACTTTCGCCGAACGATCCGCTGATCCACACGAATCTCGGCAGCGTGCTGAACGCTCTGGACGATCCGATGGGCGCGACGGTCGCGTTCCAGCGCGCCTGCGAGCTCGATCCGAAGCTCGCGGCGCCCTGGTACAACCTCGGCAACGCGCTGGCCAGACAGCTGCGCGTCGAGGAAGCGCTCAACGCGTTCGAGGAAGCGCTGCGCCGCGATCCCGATCACGCGACCGCGCGACTCGCACGCGCGGGACTTTTCCTTTCGGTCGGCCGCCTCGACGAGAGCGCGCAGGAATATCGAAGCGTCCTGGCGAAGCGGCCGGACATGGTCACGGCGTGGTCGGGCCTGACCTCGATCAAGAGCGCGCGCCTGACCGACGAGGAAACCGCACAGCTCGAAACGATGTACGCGTCGCCGGATATTCCGGAAGGGATGCGCAATCGACTCGGCTTCGCGCTCGGCAAGACGCTCGAGGATCGCGGCCGTTACGAAGAAGCGTTCAGCGTGCTCACGACCTGCAATGCGGCGACCCGCCGCACGCACAAGTGGGACTCCGCCGAATTCACGCGGGCGATCGGTCAGGTCACGGACACGTTCAAGCGCCCGATCGCGCAGGCCAGCGATCCGACGCTCGGCAAGGAAGTCATCTTCGTGGTCAGCATGCCGCGTTCCGGCTCGACGCTGGTCGAACAGATCCTCGCCAGCCACTCCGAAGTGTCGGGCGCGGACGAGCTGCCGACTCTCGGAGACGTCGTCAACGAGGAAGCCGCACGGCGCGGCGTCGCGTATCCGGACTGGCTGC
This sequence comes from Rhodanobacteraceae bacterium, assembly GCA_036821625.1. GTDB lineage: Bacteria > Pseudomonadota > Gammaproteobacteria > Xanthomonadales > Rhodanobacteraceae > Dokdonella_A. The sequence continues at coordinate 4,008 of DAISJF010000161.1, read as the reverse complement.
CGCAGGCGACGCCCAAGGACTGGACGCGGCTCGGCAGGGAATATCTCAAACGCACCGAGCGCTGGCGCAAACGGCATCCGCGTTCCACCGACAAGGGCTTGGCCAACTGGGCGTTCGTCGGTGCGATCCACGCGATGCTGCCCGGCGCGCGCATCGTGGATTGCCGGCGCGATGCGGTCGAGACGTGCTGGTCCTGCTACAAGCATCTCTTCGGACGCGGACAGTCGTACACGTACGACATCGGCGAGCTGGCTTCGTACTGGCGCGACTACGACCGCACGATGCGCTTCTGGCACGCGCTGTATCCGCACCGGCTGCACGAGGTCATGCACGAGAAGCTCGTCGGCGACCCGGAAACGGAGATCCGACGACTGCTCGACTTCTGCGGACTGCCGTTCGAGCCCGCGTGCATGCGCTTCAACGAAACGCAGCGCGCGGTGCGGACGATGAGCGCCGGACAGGTGCGCCAGCCGCTGCGCGCCGACACCGCGCGCGCCGCGGGCTACGGCGAGCTCCTCGCGCCGCTGCGCTGGGCGCTCGGCGTCGAGAAGGTGACGACCTAGGCCTCGGCAATAGGGCCGGATCGAGCTGGTATTCTTTTCGTCCCGCCTCGGATCGTTCTCGCGACCATGACTTCCTCTCCTTCCACCGTGCGGCCGGCCGACACGCGGCGCGTGTACGGCATTCCGGCCGACGAATGCTTCGCGGGCCTGTCCGAAGAAGCGCTCGCGCTGGTGCGGGAAGGCGGGCGGCATCTGACGGGCAGCCGCGTCGACGAGGCGGAGCGCGCGCTCCAGGGCGCGCTGGCGCTGGCGCCGGACCATCCGGAACCGCTGCGGCTGATGGCGACCGTGCTGCACAAGCGCGGGCAGCTGCCCGAAGCGATCGCGCTGCTGCGGCGCGCGCACGAGCGTCAGCCGGACAACGCGCTCGTGCTGCACCATCTCGCCGCGAGCCTGATGCAGGCCGGGCAGCTGACGACGGCGCTGCCGATGCTGCGCCGTGCGTGCGAGCTCGCGCCGGAGCTCGGCTCGGCCTGGATGAACCTCGGCACCGGGCTCGACATGGCCAATCTCTACGAGGAATCGGAAGCCGCGTTCCGGCGTGCGGTCGAGTGCGATCCGAACTACTTCCCGGCGCGCATCGCGCACGGCAACAGCCTGCGCGCGATCGGTCGCGTGGCTCAGGCGGTCGAGGAATATCGGCGCGCGCTCGCGCTGAATCCGGAGTCGATCGGCGCGTGGGCCGCGTTGAGCGATTTCAAGACGATCAAGTTCACGCCCGAGGACATTGCCGAGCTCAAGCGCCTGCGCGACAAGCCGGGACGCTCCGGGCGCGACCGCGCGATCCTCGGCTTCGCGCTCGGCAAGGGTCTGGAAGACCAGGGACGCTACGCCGAAGCGCTGGAGGCGTTCCATATCGCGAACGCGGGCTGGCGCGGCCTTTCGCCGAAGTGGGACAGCGAGGCGTTCACCGGCTTCGTCGATCGCATCATGGAAGCGTTCGCGCGCCCGGTCGCGGGCGCGCCCGATGCGACGCTCGGCCGCGAGATCATCTTCGTGGTCAGCCTGCCGCGCTCGGGCTCGACGCTGACCGAGCAGATCCTGTCGGCGCATTCCGAAGTCGAAGGCGCGGGCGAGCGGCACGAGCTGCCGATCGTGATCGACGAGGAATCGCGCCGGCGCGGCGTCGAGTTTCCGCTGTGGGTCGCCGATGCCACGCCGCAGGACTGGGAGCGGCTCGGCAAGCGCTATCTCGAGCTGACCGCGCGCTGGCGCCAGGCCAAGCCGCGCTCGACCGACAAGGCGCTGACCAACTGGCTCTACATCGGAGCCGCGCACGCGATGCTGCCGGGCGCGCGCTTCGTCAACGGGCGCCGCAATGCGCTGGAGACGGCGTGGTCGATCTACAAGCACCTGTTCTTCCTGCCCGTGCCGTTCGCGTACGACTTCGACGAGATCGGCATCGCCTGGCGCCAGTACGATCGCCTGATGTGCTTCTGGCATGCGCACTACCCGGGTCGTGTCTACGATCACGTGCACGAAGACCTGATCGCGAATCCGGAAACGCAGGTGCGCCGGCTGCTGGATTTCTGCGGCCTTGAGTTCGAGCGCGCGTGCCTGCGCGCGCACGAGAATCCGCGCAGCGTCGCCACCGCGAGCGCCGCGCAGGTGCGCCAGCCGCTGCGTGGCGATACCGCGAAGGCGCATCTCTATGGCGAACTCCTGACGCCGCTCAAGCGCAGTCTCGACCTGTGACCGGTGAGCTGCCGCCGCGCGGGGCGCGTTCCCTGCGCCGCGTCGCGCAATGGCTGCGCACGGGCGATTTCGACGCGGCCGAGAAGGCGCTTGCCGAGGCGCGCGCCGTCGCGCCCGACCATCCGGAAGTGCTGCGCGCAGTTGCCTCGGTGCGCCAGCGCCGTCCGCTGGGCCCGTCGCTCGCCACGCTCGAACGCGCCGTCGCAGCGCGACCGGACGACGCCGCGGCACGCATCGCGTACGGACGCGCGCTCTGCGACGCCGGCCGGATGAAGGAGGCGCTCGCCGAGTTTGGCGAGGCGTGCCGCGTCGCGCCGGCGTACGCGCCGGCCTGGTTCAATCTCGGGTCGCTCGAATTCGTGCGCGGCGAAACCGAGGCCGCGCGCGACGCCTACGCGCGCGCGCACGCACTCGCGCCGACGCATGTGCGAACACTGGTCGGCTATGCGGAAACGCTCAAGATGCTCGGCGAAATCGATGCCGCGGCCGAACACCTGCGCACCGCCGTGCGCATCGCGCCGGCCAGTCCGCATGCATGGCACTCGCTGATGAATCTGAAGACCGTTGTGCTCCGCGACGAGGAGATCGCCGAGCTCGAGCGCGTCTATGTCGGCGCGGATCTCGACGACGCTTCGCGCGCCGTCGCCGGTTTCGCGCTCGGCGCCGCGCTCGAGCGCGCGGGCCGTTTCGACCGCGCGTTCCGCGTGTTCGTCGAGGCCAATGCGCTCAGGCGCTGCGAGATCGAATGGGACGCGAAGTGGTTCAGCGGCGTCGTGGACACGTCGATCAAGGAGTACGGCGCGCCGCTTGCGGGCGTCGGCGATCCGACATTCGGCAGCGAAGCGATCTTCATCGTCTCGCTGCCGCGCTCCGGCTCGACCCTGACCGAGCAGATTCTCGCCTCGCACGCGGAAGTCGGCGCGGGCGACGAGCTGCCCGTGTTGCCCAATCTCGTCGACGAGGAGTCGGCTCGGCGCGGTCGGCCCTACCCTTCCTGGATCGGCGAGATGACCGCGACGGACTGGCAGCGTCTGGGCCAGGAATACCTCGACCGCACGCGCAAATGGCGCGCCAAAACGCCGCGGTTTACCGACAAGGGACTCGCCAACTGGCAATTCATCGGCGCGATCCGCGCGATGCTGCCGGGCGCGCGCATCGTGCATCCGCGTCGCGATCCGGTCGAGACGTGCTGGTCGTGCTTCACGCAATGGTTCCCGGTCGGTCAGCCGTTTACCTACGATCTCGACGAGATGGCCGCGTTCTGGCGCGACTACGCACGCCTGATGCGCTTCTGGCGCGAACGCCATCCGGGCGCGGTCCACGACCTCGTCTACGAGCGGCTCGTCGAGGAACCCGAAGTCGAGATCCGCGCGCTGCTCGATGCGTGCGGCCTGCCCTTCGATCCGGCCTGCCTCGAATTCCACGCGACGGCGCGCAAGATCCGCACGCCGAGCTCGGCGCAGGTGCGCGAGCCGCTGCGTCGCGACACCGCGCGCACGGCGCGCTATGGCGCTGCGCTCGATGATCTGCGCCGCGCGCTGGACAGGGAACCGTGAGCGGCGAGCGGCGCGGCGTCGAGGCAGGCGCCATCGGGACGCCGACGTCCGTTGCAGGCTGGACCGAGCTCGGCCGCGCGCAACTCGCTGCCGGCGACGCGCGCGGCGCGCTGGCCTCGATCGATCAGGCGCTCACTCTCGCGCCGGAAGACCTGCGCGCGGCGCTGCTGCGCGCCGATGCGCTGTTCTTCCTC
>DAISJF010000160.1:0-5237 GCA_036821625.1 Rhodanobacteraceae bacterium | reverse complement strand
CATCGTCGCGGCGCACGCGCAGCATCACCGAGTCACCGGGCTTGGCATCCTTGATCGCACCGTTGAACTCGCCGACCGTTTTGACCGGCTTGCGGCCGACCATCAGGATCACGTCGCCCGGCTCGAGCGCGGCGCGCCGCGCCGCCGGACCGTTGACGCGCGTCACGACGACGCCCTGGTTCGCGTCGAGGCCGAGCTGCTTGCGCTGATCGGCGGTGAGATCCTCGACGACGAGACCGAGCGCGTTCGGAGGTGTCGCCGACTCGTTGTTGCCGAGACTCGCCATCGTCGCCTTTTCCACCGGCAGCTCGCCGACGGTCAGCGGCAGCGTCACGTTCTTGCCGTCGCGGTAGATCTCGAGATTGGTCTTCGTGCCGGGTTTGGTCGATCCGACCAGCGGCGGCAGATCCGCCGACGTCGTGACGTCGCGGCCGCCGAAGCTGACGATCACGTCGCCGACCTGCACGCCGGCTTTGTCGGCGCTTGATCCCGGCGTGACCTTGTTGACCAGCGCGCCGCCGATGCGCGGCAGGCCGAGCGCCTTCGCGTTCTCGCGGTCGACGTTCTGGATCTGCACGCCGATCATGCCGCGGCTGACGCGTCCGGTGGTCTTGATCTGATCGACCGCGTTCATCGCGATGTCGATCGGAATCGCGAACGACACGCCCATGAAGCCGCCCGTGTTCGAGAAGATCTGCGAGTTGATGCCGACGACCTGACCGCCGAGGTTGAACAGCGGTCCGCCGGAATTGCCGCGGTTGATCGGCACGTCGGTCTGGATGAACGGCACGTACTGCTGATCGGCGCCGCCGAAGTTGCGTCCCACGGCGCTGACGATGCCGGCCGTGACCGAGTGATCGAAACCGAACGGCGAGCCGATGGCGACGACCCATTGTCCGGCCTTGACGCCCTTGGAGTCGCCAAGGCTCACGACGGGCAGGTTTCCCGCATTGAGCTTGAGCAGCGCGATGTCGTATTGCGCGTCGGTGCCGACGACCTTGGCGTCGAGCTCGCGCCGATCGGAAAGGCGCACCGTGATCTGGTCGGCGCCGTCGACGACATGATTGTTGGTGAGCACATAGCCGTCGGCGGAGATGATGAAGCCCGAGCCCATCGAGATTCGCTGGCCGCCGCCGCGCGGATGCGGAATCGGCACGCCGGGACCGAAGAAGCGCTTGAATATCTCGGGCACATCCTGGTCTTCCGTGTCGTCGGACTGGGTTTCCGGGTTGCCGGTGGCCTGCACGTTGACGACTGCGGGCCCGTACTTCTCGACGAGCCCGGTGAAGTCGGGCAGGTCCGCGGCCAGCGCGCTCGTCGCGACCAGCACCAGCAGCAGCGGTGCCAGCAGCCAGCGCGCCGGCATCCCTGTTTTCGCATTCGTCATGATCTGTTTACCTCGTCAATGTTGCTTAACCGGAGAATTCGAGGGCGATGGCCGCGCGTTCCGCAGTCGGGCCGGTCCGATAGCGGTGTCATCCCGAAGCGGCACCCGCGTGTCCTCGCCGTACCCGCGCTTGGATGGGGATCGCCGGGGCAAAGTTCCAGCGCAAGGTCCTCGCTCGGCACGCGGTTTAAGCCGTTCTTCAGTCGATTGCTCTGCTCGGGCGGACGCTGCGAGCCATCGTCTGCACGGTCAGCGGCGGCACATTGCCCAGCGCCGTTACATGCAGCCCGGCCGCATCCACCGAATGGATGCTCAGCACGCCGCGCACGATAGTCGATTCGACGGCAGGCTGCCCGGAGGCGGCGTCCGGCTCGACATAGACGGACACGCTGGCGACACCGTCGGTGTAGACGAGGTGCTCGGTCTGCGGCGTGCCGCCGAGCGGTCGCTGCGTGCGTATCAGGCGAAAGCCGGCCGGCGCCGCGGCAACGGTCCAGAGCGGTTTCGCCGGGATCGCGACCTCATCGGACGGCGACGCAGCGTTGCCGACATTTCCGGTCGGCAGCAGATCGGTCTCGCTGGGCCTGGCGCCGATGTCGAGCGAGACGAACATGAACTGCTCCAGCGGCCGACGCGCCGCATCCAGCACGGCCGAGCGCAAGAGCAACTGGTTTCCCTGCTGCAGCCACAAGCGGTAGCCGTAGCGATACGGATCGCGCGGCGAGATATCGACGATGCGCGCTTCGTACCCGGCGACGCGGTCGGCGCCCGCCGCGGTCACGCTGTACTGCGCGCCGAGCGCACCGACGTTCGGCACCAGCGGCAGCAGCCGATATTCCGGATGATTGACAAACAGCGTCGGCGCACCGCCCTGCTGCAAGCACGTGATCGTGCGATCGCTGCGGATGATCTCGCTGCGCGCACCGGTCAGGCTGATCAGGCGCTCGCGTTCGTCATCGCCGCCCTGGTGGAAGATGCGCAGCGCATCGGTGCGGCCATCGTGCTGGTAGATGAACGAGCCCTGGAAGTCGACGCGGCGCAGCGCGGCGCTCATGCGTCGCAGAAGCTCCTGCGGATCGGATTCCTGCGCGCTTGCGGCGAAGGCTGCGAGCAGCGCGATCGAACCGAGCGCCAGCCGGGCCGCGCAAGCCGTCCCGCGCATCGATCCTCAGCGCTTCTCCGCCTGAGGCTCGGCGTTCTGCGGCGGCTGCACGAGCAGAACGTAGGGAACGAAATCCGGCTGGCCGGTCGAGCCGACTGCCTCGTAGTGGCGGATCAGGTACGACTGCAGCCGCGGATCGAACGAAACCGGTTCGGTCAGATCGGAGCCGAAGCTGGCCGCCGTGGTCTGGATGGGTGTGGTTTGAAGTGTCGTTTGAATCGGCGAATTCGGCACGAGCGGCGACGCCAATGTCGGATTCGTGGCCGCGATCTGGGCCGGATTCGAAGGCGTGACTGCGATCGGCCGCGGCGGATTTGCGGTCGCCGCGACGGGCGTGATGTCGGGTTCGGTAGCCGGCTTGGTGACCATGAGCGCCGTGACCGCGACGGCCGCGGCAATCGCGCCGCCGGAACCCCAGCGCAGCCACGCGTTGCGCACGATCGGCGCTGCATGCTCTTCGTTCAGGCGCGTCATCACGGCGCGCGAGAAATCGACGCGCAACGCGACGATCTCCTGCCGGCGCAGCGTCTGGCGCACCACGTGATAGCGCGTCCAGCGCTGCACCAGCCCGCTGTCGCGCTCGGCGCGTCGCAGCAGGAACCGCGTTTCGTCGCGGCCGAGCTCGCCGTCCATGAACGCCGACAGCTGCTCCTCAATTGGCTGGCTCATCTTCCTGCTACTCCTGTTCCGACAACAGCGGCCTCAATGTCTCGTCGATCGCCTCGCGTGCGCGGAAGATGCGCGACCGGACCGTGCCGATCGGGCAGTTCATCGCTTCGGCGATTTCCTCGTAGCTCAATCCATCCACTTCGCGCAAGGTGATCGCCGTGCGCAGTTCCTCGGGCAAGGCTTCGACCGTCGCGAACACGGTTCGTTCAATTTCCTGGCGGAGCAGTTCACGTTCCGGCGTGGCCGATTCGCGCAGGCGGGTCGAGCCGTCGAACAGCACTGCGTCCTCGACCGCGACGTCGTCCGTCGGCGGGCGCCGGCCCTGAGACACCAGGTAGTTCTTCGCCGTGTTGATCGCGATCTTGTAGATCCACGTGTAGAACTGGCTGTCGCCGCGAAACGCGCCGATGGCCCGGAATGCCCGGATGAACGCTTCCTGCGCGACGTCCTGACACTCGCTCCAGTCGGCGATATAGCGCCCGACCACGCTGACCAGCTTGTGCTGGTACTTGCGCACGAGCAGGTCGAACGCGCGCCGGTCGCCTTGCTGGACGCGCGCCACCAGCGCCTGATCGACGTCGTTCTCGCCCATCCGGGCCTGTCTCCCTTGTACCGACCCGTCAGGCATGCTGGCTAGACCGTGGCCAGCGGAAATAGTTTCGGTCGGCATCGTACAGTCGACGTCCTATCGTGCAGCGCAGCACAGGGGCGCGCCGCCGCCGGGATTCGGGGGCTCCGCGTACTCTTCAACGTAGGGCGTCGACCGACGCCGATCAAGCCCGCGCCGACGGGACGGAAAGGTTCCGGAACAGCCTTTCGCGCTCGGCCAGCAGGTTTTCGAAGCTCGCGGCCGGCAGCGGGCGACAGAACAGATACCCCTGCAGCACCTCGCAGCCCTGCTCGCGCAGGAAGTCCAGATGCTCCTCGATTTCCACGCCCTCGGCGACGACGGCGCGGTTCAAGTTGTGCGCCATCGAGATGGTCGCCTGCACGATGGCCTCGTCGTCGGGGTCGACGCCGATATTGCGCACGAAAGCCTGGTCGATCTTGATGCGGTCGGCCGGGAACCGCTTGATGTAGTCGAGCGAGGACTGGCCGGTGCCGAAGTCGTCGATCGAAATCTGGCAGCCGAGGTCGCGCAGCGCCTGCAACGTTTCGAGCAGGTTCGGAATCGATTTCACGCTGATCGACTCGGTCACCTCGAGATCGAGCAGGTGCGGATCGAGACCGGTTTCTTCCACGACCGTGGCGACGAGCTGGACCAGGCCCGGCTGACGGAGCTGCAGCGGAGAAAGATTCACGCTGATGCGCAATGGCAGATGAAACTTCGTCTGCCAGCGCCGCGCGTCCGCGCACGCCGCCCGCAGCACCCACTCGCCGATCGGCACGATCAGCCCGGTTTCCTCGGCGAGCGGAATGAAGAATCCGGGGCTGATCATGCCGAGCTCGGGATGCTCCCAGCGGATCAGGGCCTCCATGCCGACGATGTCCTCGCTGCGCGCGTCGACCTGCGGCTGGTAGTGCACGCGCAGCTCGCCGTTCTTCTCGGCCTGGCGCAGCTTCGCTTCGAGCGCGAGGCGCTGCTGATGCGACTCCTCGGGCACCGCGACGTAGGCCTGGTAGTTGTTGCGGCCCATGCCCTTGGCCGTGTACATCGCGATGTCGGCGTGCTTGAGCAGCCGCTCGGCGTTCGTCGCGTCGTCCGGATAGAAGCTCAAGCCCAGCGAGGCGGTGATGTGCAGCTCGAGCCCTCCGGCCAGCGTCAGCGGCGCCTCCATGACGCGCACGACCTTGTCGGCGATGCGCATCACGTCGTCGCGCTGCACGATGTGGCGCAGGATCATCGTGAACTCGTCGCCCGCGTAGCGGGCTACAGTGTCCGACGCGCGCACGCTGGCGCGAAGCCGCTTCGACACCGCAATCAACACCTGGTCGCCGACCGCATGGCCGAGCGAATCGTTGATGTTCTTGAAGCGGTCGAGATCGAGGAAGAGCACCGCCAGGCTTTCACGGTTGCGC
>DAISJF010000159.1:0-5247 GCA_036821625.1 Rhodanobacteraceae bacterium | reverse complement strand
GGGCGATCGCGTGCGACTCGGCGCGCGGGACGCGGACTGATTTTGCCGCTCGGTTAAACTTGCGATTCCCGGTTACGGTCTGGCGGAGGATTCATGGGTTTCCTGCACGGCAAGCGCGCGCTGGTCACCGGCGTGCTCAATCACCGCTCGATCGCCTGGGGCATCGCCAACGCGATGCATCGCGAGGGTGCCGAACTCGCGTTCACGTACGTCAACGACAAGCTCAAGGACCGCGTCGACGAGGCCGCGGTCGCGTTCGGCTCGAACATCGTGCTGCCGTGCGACGTGACCAGCGACGCGCAGATCGAAACCCTGTTCGCCGAGCTCGGCAAGCATTGGGACGGCCTCGACATCGTCATCCACTCGATCGGCTTCGCGCCGCGCGAAGCACTCGCGGGCGAGTTCCTCGACGGGCTCACGCGCGAGAGCTTCGCGATCGCGCACGACATCTCGAGCTACAGCTTCGCGGCGCTGGCCAAGGCCGCGCGTCCGCTGATGAAGGGTCGCGCCGGCGCGCTCTTGACGCTGACCTATCTCGGCGCCGAGCGCGCGCTGTCGAACTACAACGTGATGGGCCTGGCCAAGGCGAGCCTCGAGGCGAACGTGCGCTACCTCGCGTTCAACCTCGGCCCGGAAGGCACGCGCGTGAACGCGATATCGGCAGGCCCGATCAAGACGCTGGCCGCCGCGGGCATCCAGAACTTCCGCAAGATGCTCGACCATGTCGAGCAGAACGCGCCGCTCCGGCGCAGCGTCACGATCGACGAGGTCGGCAACGTCGCGGCGTTTCTCTGTTCGGACCTCGCTTCGGGCGTCACCGGCGAGGTCACGTTCGTCGATGCGGGCTACAACACGCTCGGGATGACGGGGCTGTAGCCGACTCGCGAAGGCCCGTTACTGCTGCTCGTCGAGCCGACCTTCCGAGACGCGGATCTTCGCGTCCGCGCGCAGCGCGTCGACGAACTCGCGCGTCGTGGTCGCCGCGATCCCGTCCGCGAGCGCGTTGCGCGCGGCTTCCCTGGTCTTGGCGTCGAGCTTTGACGGATCGCCGTCGGTCACGCTGTCGAGCTCGAGCAGCGCATAGGCATCGCCGGCAAGCGGAACGAGCTTGCGCTGCGGCTTGTCCGCCTGCGGCCGCGGCAGCGAGAATGCCGCCGAGACGAGCGCGCTGTCGACATTGACCGCGTCGCGACCGACGCCTTGCTGCGATTCGACCTTGAGCTTGTTCGCGGCCGCGATCTGGTCGAGCGTCTGGCCCTTGTCGACCTCGGCGAAGAGCTCGTCGGCGCGCGCCTTCGCCTTCCTGGCCGTGCGCTCGGCGATGACGCGTGCGCGCACCAGATCGCGCACCTCGGCGAGGCTCTTCGGCGTGGCCGGCTTGTGCTCGGCCACGCGCACCACGACGATGTGGTTCGGGCCGAGCTCGATCGGATCGGAATTGTTGTTCTGGACCAGCACGCTGTCGGAGAACGCGGCCTTGATCACGTTCGGGTTCGCCGCGATGCCGGTCCCGCCGTTGCGTGCAAAGAGATCGGTTTTCTGCACGGTGAGGCCGAGGTCCTTCGCGGCCGAGTCCAGCGACGAAGGATCCTGGTAGGTGAGATCGGTCAGGCGGCCGGCCTTGTCGGTGTAGACGCGATCGCGCTCGGTATTGGAATACTCCCTGGCGAGCTCGGACTTGACGTCCTCGAAGCTGCGCGTCGCGCCGGGACGCACATCGCGCAGCTGGATGATGTGATAGCCCTCGGGCGACAGCACCGGGTCGGAGATGTCGCCTTTCTTCATCGCGAACAGCGCGCTCTCGAACGCTTCGTCGGTCGTCCCCTTCTCGAGCCAGCCGAGATCGCCGCCCAGGTTCTTCGAGCCGAGGTCGTCGGAGTCCTGCTTGGCGAGCGTCGCGAAATCCTTGCCCGACTTCGCTTCCTTCGCGATCGCCTCGGCTTTCGCCAGGGCCTGCTTCTGGTCATCGGGGCTGCCCTTGCCGGGCACCTTGACCAGGATATGCGAGGCCAGACGCTGCTCGGCGCTGACGAAGCGCGACTTCTCCTTCTCGTAGCGATCCTTGAGCGTCGCGTCGTCCGGTTTTTCCGCGACTTCGAGCTTCGATCCGTCGAGCTCGAGATAGTCGAGCGCGACGCGCTCGGGTGTGACGAATTCCTGCGTGTGGTCCTTGTAATAGGCCTCGATGTCGTCGTCCGAGACGGGCGCATCGTCGACGGCCGGCTTGTCGAGCTTGACGTAACGGAAGTCGCGGCGCTGGTCGCGCAGCTTGAGATAGTCGTCGAGCGCGGCATTGGTGACCAGGCTGATCGTGCCGACCTGCTCCGGCAGCTCGCGCACGGCGAGGTTCTGACGCACGCGCTCGTCGAACGAGAGCGGCGACATCCCCTGCGTCGAGAGCAGCATCTTGTAGGTCTCGGGATCGAACTTGCCGTCCTTCTGGAATGCCGGGATCGCGAGAATCTCCTGCCTGACGCGCTCGTTGGTGATGCTGATGCCGAGCTTCTTGTTCGCTTCGAGCAGCAGCTGCTCGTTGATCAGCTGATCGAGCACCTGGTGCTTGAACTCCGGGCGCTCGAAGTATGAGGCGTCGACCGCGCCGCCCATCATCTGCATCATGCGCTGACGGTTTTCATCGAAGCGCTGGCGGAACTGATCCGGCGAGATGTCGCTGCCGTCGACCGAGGCGACCGTGGTGTCTACCCGCGTGAACATGTATGAGGAGATGCCCCAGAACGAAAACCCGATCGTGATCAGGACGAGGACGACCTTGATGAGCAGACTCGATTTCTTTCCACGTAGCGCTTTCAGCATGTTGACGCCTGTCGTTCTCTTTTCGGGGTTCCGCGGCCGCGGACCCGCGGCTGCGATGGCGCGCGTCGCGCACCGGAAAAACAAAGGGCGCCACGCGGGCGCCCTTCTACAAGGTGGCCAGGCGAAGGCGCCGTAGGCTCGCCTCCGCCGCGTGACATCCCGCTATTCTAGTCTTGTCGGCGGGTGTCGTCGCGCCGAAAGCGACGAGCAGCTGTTCTTCCCTCCCGCAAACCTGCCCTGCCGGACCGACCGGCGGGAACCGCCATGTCCGGCGTCGCTGGTGGGTGCTGAGGGTTTCGAACCCCCGACCCTCGCCTTGTAAGGGCGATGCTCTACCGCTGAGCTAAGCACCCGGCAAGTCCCGCCCGTGAAGCAAACCGTCGGCCCCGGCTTCAGCCGAGCGCGTCCTTCAATGCCTTGCCGGCCTTGAACGCAGGCACCTTCGACGCCTTGATCTTGATCGTGTCGCCGGTGCGCGGATTGCGTCCGGTGCGCGCGGCTCGCTTGCGCACGACGAACGTGCCGAATCCGACCAGGGAAACACTGTCTCCGGATTTCAATGTTCTCTTGACCACCTTGAACATCGCTTCGAGCGCGCGATCGGCATCGGCCTTGGTCAGACCCGAATGCTCGGAAATCGCGGCAACAAATTCGCCTCTATTCATGTATCACACTCCCTCACGGAACAGCGACCCGCATCGAAAAGGATCGAGTCGGAGCACGCTCTTCTGGAGACTGCGTCTTCGCGAGCTTGAGCTCCCCGCGCATTGCGTACCCCGATACCCCGCAATCGCCCGGACTTTTTTGTCACCTGGATCGCGGCGCGATCTTTATACCAGCGGCCCATAGGGGGCGCAACACGAGGCGCGGCGCGTGTTTGCATTCGAAGAAACATCACGCGAGAACGCAGGAAACACGCCGAGCTCTTGACAAGAGCGGCGGAGAAATTGCAGGGAATGCACAGCGAGACCGGATGCGGATCGGAACGTCCTCGCGAACCATCGCATCGAGTCGATGAACGGAGCGACGCGTTCGCATCGCTCCGTTCGCGTGAGCTCAGTGAGGCCGCACCGGCGTCTCGACGGGACGCTCCTCGCGCGCGCGCACGTTGTCGCCGTCGCTGCGCGCGAGCGGCGCCAGCGGCCGCTCCAGCGAGACATCGAGCACTTCGTCGATCCAGCGCACCGGTCGGATGTCGAGCGATTCGGTGACGTTCTTCGGAATTTCCGTCAGATCCTTGCGGTTTTCTTCCGGAATGATCACGGTCGTGATGCCGCCGCGATGCGCGGCGAGCAGCTTTTCCTTCAAACCGCCGATCGGCAACACGCGGCCGCGCAGCGTGATCTCGCCCGTCATCGCGACTTCCGAGCGCACGGGCACCTTGGTCAGCGCCGACACCAGCGCCGTGCACATCGCGATGCCGGCGCTCGGGCCATCCTTCGGCGTGGCGCCCTCGGGCACGTGAATGTGCACGTCGTACTTCTGGTGGAAATCGGGATCGATGCCGAGCCGCTCCGCGCGGGCGCGAACGACCGAGAGCGCCGCCTGGATCGACTCCTGCATCACATCGCCCAGCTGGCCCGTATGGATCAGCTTGCCCTTGCCGGGCACGATCGTCGCTTCGATGCTCAACAGGTCGCCGCCGACCTCGGTCCAGGCTAGGCCCGTGACGAGACCGATTTCATTCTGCTGCTCAGCCCGGCCATAGGTGAACTTGCGCACGCCGAGGTAGTTGTCGAGATTCTTCGACGTGACGCTGACCTTGCCGCGCGCGCGCGCCTTGGCGCCCTTCTGCGCCGCCTTCGCGGCGGCAAGGCTGAGCTCCTTGACCACTTTGCGGCAGATCTTCGAGATCTCGCGCTCGAGATTGCGCACGCCGGACTCGCGCGTGTAGTAGCGGATGATGTCGCGGATCGCGGGCTCGGCGATCTGCAGCTCCGACACTTTCACGCCGTTCGCCTTGAGCTGCTTCGGCACGAGATAGCGCTGCGCGATGTTGATCTTCTCCGCCTCGGTGTAGCCCGGGATGCGGATGACCTCCATGCGGTCCGCCAGCGCCGGCGGGATGTTCAGCGAGTTGGCGGTCGCGATCCACATGACCTCGGAAAGATCGACGTCGACCTCGAGGTAGTGGTCGTTGAATGTGTGGTTCTGCTCCGGATCGAGCACTTCGAGCAGCGCCGCGGACGGATCGCCGCGGAAGTCCATCGACATCTTGTCGATCTCGTCGAGCACGAACAGCGGGTTCTTGGTGCCGACCTTGCTGAGGTTCTGGATGATGCGGCCCGGCATCGAGCCGATGTACGTGCGCCGGTGGCCGCGGATCTCGGCCTCGTCGCGCACGCCGCCGAGCGACATGCGGATGAACTTGCGGTTCGTCGCCTTCGCGATCGACTGGCCGAGCGAGGTCTTGCCGACGCCGGGCGGACCGAC
>DAISJF010000158.1:0-5307 GCA_036821625.1 Rhodanobacteraceae bacterium | reverse complement strand
GCGCCTCACGTCGCTGGCGGCGCTGCCGCTGATCGTGTTTCTGATCGTTTATGTTCTGAGCCACCTGGGCGCGGCGCGTGCCGACATCATCGCGAGTTTCCATAACCCCGTGGTGCCGGGGCTGTTCGGGCTCGCGATCATCTCGGTGCTCTGGCATATGCAGCTCGGCATGCAGGTGATCATCGAGGATTACGTGCACGCGCCGGCGAGCAAGGTCGCGCTGCTGCTGCTCAACACGTTCTTCTGTTTCGTGCTCGGCGCATTCGCGCTGTTCCGGCGACAATTTAGTCGTGACCAAAAGTTCCGACATGCCCGCGATGCCGTTCAGCGGCGTGCGGAACTCGTGGCTCATGTTGGCCAGGAAGCGGCTCTTCGCTTCGTTGGCGCGGCGCGCATCCTCGGTCGCGCGCGTCAACGCGCGCAGGAGCGAGGTCAGATACGCGGGTATCGCGACGAGGCCGGCGAGCAGGCCCCAGGCCAGTGCCTGATTGGTGAGCCAGTACGGCGTCGTCGTGATCACGAAGAGGAACGAGAGGCTGGCGAGGCCGACCGCGCCGAGCAGGAAGCGGGGTCCGTAGCGCAGGCCGTTGCCGATCGTGACCCAGAGGTAGACCACGTACACCGGCGCGAGATGCGCGCCCATCACGTGCATCGCCGCGCCCATCAGCGCGTAATCGGCGACCATGCCGACGATGCGCCGGCTGCGCGAGACGCCGGGCTGCCGCGCGATCGCGACCAGGATGCCGGTGCCGACCAGCGCGTCGATGAGTACGTAGAGCAGGACCGTCCGCAGATCCGGATCCTGGAACCCTGCGACCGTGCCGACGCCGCACAGGTAGACCATGACGACCGTCAGGATCGCCAGGCGGACGAAGGCCTGGCCATGCTCGCTGTCCGGCCGGTTCGCGTAGCGCGCCCGCAGCTTGGCGAGGAGCGGGCTCATTCCGTCGAACCAGGGAGACACGATGGCGAGTCCTCAGAGCCCCAAGCCGGGCGGCGCCAGCTTGGCGTGCAGGATGTCGAGGATTCGAGCTTGATTGGCGAGTAGCACATCTACGCAGGAAGGATCAAAAAGCGTGCCACGATTCGCCTGTATGTAGTCGAACGCCTCGTCCGCACTCCAGGCCCTCTTGTAGGGCCGCTCGGAGGTCAGCGCGTCGAATACGTCGGCCACGGCCACGATCCGGGCCGCGTGCGGGATGTCCTCGCCCTTGAGCCCGTCCGGGTAGCCGGAGCCGTCCCAGCGCTCGTGGTGGCGCAGCGCGATCACGGCGCCCATCTGCACGAAGCGGCTCTGGCTGTCGCGCAGGATCTCGTACCCGATCAACGGGTGCCGGCGCATGACCGCGAATTCCTCGTCGGTCAGGCTGCTGCGCTTGAGCAAGACGGCGTCCGGAATACCGATCTTGCCGATATCGTGCAGCGGCGCGGCCAATGTGAGGATCGCGGCCTCCTCCTCCGGCACGCCGAGCGCCTCGGCGATCAGCTCCGCGTAATGCGACATGCGCAGCAGGTGGATGCCGGTGCCGAGATCGCGGTATTCGATGGCCTTGGCCAGCCGGAACAGCGTTTCCCGCTCGCGCTGCTCGACTTCCTGCAGGCTGTTGAGGACCCGCTGCTCGAGCGAGCGGGCCCGTTCCTTGACGGTTTCGCCCTGCTGGCGCATCTGCAGCAGGTTCTTGCAGCGCGAGCGCAGCTCCCGCGGGCGCACGGGCTTCACCAGGAAATCGATGACCCCGGCCTCCAGCGCCGCCTGGCGCACGGGCTCGTCGCCGACCACGCTGATCAGCACGATCGGCACGTCACGACGTGACAGGGAGCGTCGGAACCGGCGCGCGAACTCGAGCCCGTCCATTTCGGGCATGCGGTAGTCGAGCAGCAGGAGGTCTGCGCCGTTCCCCTCCGACCAGCGCAGGGCCTCGACCGGATTGCCGAAATCCGAGACCCGGATCCCCGGCCCGATGCCCTCGACCACATGTCGCAGCATCGTGCGCGCAGATGGCTGATCGTCGACGATAAGTACGTTCACCAAGGCTCTCCGCGATGATGTCCCGGTCGCCCCCTGTCGGCGCCTTCAGGCAGCCCGACCTGATCTCTGCGGATCCCGGTTCATCCATCTGCTGGGCACGGCGGCTCTCCCGTCGGGGCGGCCGCCGAGTCGTGGCCGGGTTAGGCTAGCACACTCATCGGGGCTAGGAGCATGGGCGCTCCGTGAAATCAGAGGGTTCCCGCCGATTTCGGAAACTCTCCGAAGGAACGGGCGGTTGCCTTGTCCGGCTTGCGCAAGAAGGCGCCTGCGGGTCCGGGGAAAGCTCGAGCCGGGCGATATCGCCCGGTCGAACGGACGTCCCAGGCGCCTAGGCTTCGGGCCGCAGGTATGGAAACAGCAGCACGTCGCGGATCGACGGCACATCCGCGAACAGCATCACCAGCCGATCGATGCCGACCCCGAGCCCGCCCGCCGGCGGCATGCCGTATTCGAGCGCACGGATGTAGTCGGCATCGTAGTGCATCGCCTCGTCGTCGCCGGCATCCTTGGCGCGGGTCTGGCTCAGAAACCGTTCTGCCTGGTCTTCCGGATCGTTGAGCTCCGAGAAGCCGTTTGCCATCTCCTTGGCGCCGATGAAGAGCTCGAACCGGTCCGTGACGCTCGGATCGCGGTCGCTCGCGCGTGCGAGCGGTGAGACCTCGGTCGGGTACTGCGTGATGAAAGTCGGCTGGATCAGCGTCGCCTCGACCGTGGCCTCGAAAATCTGGGTCAAGAGCTTGCCGCTTCCGTATTCGGCCTTGACGTGAAGCCCGAGCCGCTCGCAATGGTGCGCCATCGCGGCGCGATCGCGAAGATCGCTTTCGGTGATTTCCGGATTGTGCTGGCGCACCGCCTCGCTCATCGCCCAGCGCCTGAACGGCGGACCGACGTCGATCTCGCGGCCTTCCCAGGTCAGCGCCGTGCGGCCGAGCGTCGCTTTCGCCGCCTCGCGGATCATGCACTCGGTCAGATCCATGATCTCCGTGTACGTCGCATACGCCTGATAGAGCTCGAGCATCGTGAACTCGGGATTGTGCCGCGTCGATACGCCCTCGTTGCGGAAGTTCCGGTTGATCTCGTAGACGCGCTCGAAACCGCCGACGACGAGGCGCTTGAGATAAAGCTCCGGGGCGACGCGCAAATACATGTCGAGATCGAGCGCGTTGTGGTGCGTCACGAACGGCCGCGCGGTCGCGCCGCCCGGGATCGGATGCATCATCGGCGTCTCGACTTCCATGAACCGGCGCGGCTCCGCCTCGAGCCACTGCCGCATGAAACGGATCATCTTCGAACGCAGCTCGAACACGCGGCGCGATTCCGGCGTCACGATCAGGTCGACATAGCGCTGGCGGTAGCGCTGCTCGACGTCGGAAAGCCCGTGCCATTTGTCCGGCAGCGGACGCAGCGACTTCGTGATCAGGCGCAGCGCATCGGCCTTGACCGAAAGCTCGCCGGTTTTCGTGCGCATGAGCGCGCCTTCCGCACCGACGATGTCGCCGACGTCCCAGCCCTTGAACGCCTCGTAGGCATCGCCGAGCGTCGCCTGCTGCAGGAACAGCTGGATGCGGCCCGACATGTCCTGGATCTGCGCGAAGCTGGCCTTGCCCATGATGCGCTTGGCCATGATGCGGCCGGCGACGCGCACGCGGCGGCTCGTGCTCGCGAGCGCATCGGCGTTCCAGCGCTCGACGTCTTCGTATTCGCGCTGCAGGTCGCCGGCGAACGCGTCGGGCTTGAAATCGTTCGGGAACGCGCTGCCGTTCGCGCGCAGCGCACGGAGCTTTTCGCGGCGCTCGGCGATCAGCTTGTTTTCGTCGAGAGGGGCTTCGGACGCTCCGCTGCTGTCGTCGTTCGGCTTGTCGTTCATTCGCACGCTCGCCACTCCGTCATCCCGGCGAAGGCCGGGATCCAGCCTTTCCGCACTTCTCGAAGAAGGAGCTGGGTCCCGGCCTGCGCCGGGACGACGCAACCCCCATTCCCTTCGCCTCACGCGTCCGCGCGTCTGGCACCCGCTTCCAACCCCGCCTTCAGGCTCGCCCCGACGAACTCGTCGAGATCGCCGTCGAGCACCTTCTGAGTATCCGTGCGTTCGACCCCGGTGCGAAGGTCCTTGATGCGCGACTGATCGAGCACGTAATTCCGGATCTGCGAACCCCAGCCGATGTCGGACTTCGTCGCTTCGAGCGCGCTCTTCTCCGCGTTGCGCCTGAGCAGCTCCATTTCGTACAGCTTCGCTTTCAGCATTTTCATCGCGCGATCGCGGTTCGCGTGCTGCGAGCGCTCGGTCTGGCAGGCGACGACGATGCCGCTGGGCATGTGTGTGATGCGCACCGCCGATTCGGTCTTGTTGACGTGCTGACCCCCGGCGCCGGACGAGCGATAGACGTCGGTTTTCAGATCGGCCGGGTTGATCTCGATGTCGATATCGTCGTCCACCTCAGGGCTCACGAACACCGATGCAAACGACGTGTGGCGGCGATTGTCCGAATCGAACGGCGACTTGCGCACGAGCCGGTGCACGCCGATCTCGGTCTTGAGCCATCCGTAAGCGTAATCGCCTTCGACGCGGAACGTCGCGCTCTTGAGACCCGCGACTTCGCCGGCGGACGCTTCGAGCAGCTCCGTCTTCCAGCCCTTGTGCTCGCACCAGCGCAGATACATGCGCAGCAGCATTTCTGCCCAGTCCTGCGCTTCGGTGCCGCCGGCGCCGGCCTGGATGTCGACGAACGCGTTAGCGCTGTCCATCTTGCCCGAGAACATGCGCTGGAACTCAAGCTTGTCGACCTTTGCGGCCAGCCCTTCGACGTCTTCGGCGACCGCAGCCGTCGTGCTCTCGTCGTTTTCTGCAACCGCAAGATCGAGCAGATCGCCCGCTTCGCCGAGCGCATCCGTCAGCCCGCGAATGCCGCCTACGATACGCTCGAGATTCGCACGCTCCCGGCCGAGATCCTGCGCGCGTTGCGGGTTGTCCCAGACGTTCGGGTTCTCGAGCTCGCGCGACACCTCTTCGAGCCGCTCCGACTTCGCATCGAAGTCAAAGATACCCCCTGAGCGAAGCCACGCGCTCCTTGAGATCGCCGATGCGAGCGCGAATCTGGTTGGTGTCGATCGGGTGCGTTATCGCCATGATCGTGTTGAGTCCTCGAACAAGCCGCGGATTTTACAGTAAACGAGCTCCGCATCCCCTCTCGCACGATTTCCCCTCGCCCGCTTGCGGGAGAGGTGAAGGTTCTCTTGAGTGAAGCGCCGCGATCTTCGCGTGCAGAGAAATGCGCCTC